>JAICUC010000025.1 GCA_025936075.1 Nitrospira sp.
CACTTCGGCGCAATGGTGCCGGATGGCCCCGCCGTCGCCCATGCCTCCATGCATGACCATGTCTTCCGCGTCACGGAGCATCGCCTTACCGTGCTCTTGAATCGCTTGCGACGGCCCCGCCAGGACCGGCGTCGAGCCAACGGCCATCGTCACGATGACTGCCGAGAGCAGCCGCTTGATCATCAGAACATCCGACCTTTCTTCGCCGGCGGCTGATCAGCCGGTGTCAGCCGGCGATACAGCGCGTGAAATTGTTCCGTGGTGAGCGCGGGATTTTCCAATTCCGTGAGTTGCTCGGCACTGACGGGATATTCCACGGTATCATCGAAGCCGGAGGACGCGATCGCCACATAATGATCCGGGAAGAGCCGCTCCGGCAATAAGATGGTGACATCTCGATTGTACTTTTTGGCCATCCGGATGGCGGCGCGAGCCCGCTCCGCAGTGACCGACGGACCCAGACCGATATTGGTCGGCGGTTTGCCCACCTTCATGAATTGTACGTGAAGGTTCGTGAGGCCCGTCTCGGTGAACTCCTTCTTGATCTCCTCCACATGCCTGCGATGCTCATTCGCCAGGACAATTTCTACCCGTCCCGACGAAACAATCCCGTCAGGCTGTGCGGCAGGCACGCCGGTCGGCGGCACACCGAGAACAATCGCGAGACACAGAGCGAGACCTTTTATCATTCGATAACTCGTTTCGCGTCAAACAGCCAATCAAGCGAGACGGTCTCGTTCGGTTTCACTGTGATATTCCGCTCTTGAGTTCCTAAAATCGGGTGCCACGCTTTGATATGGTACGTGCCGGCGGGAAGGTCGCCGATGGTAAACGATCCATTGAGGTCCGTCACCGCATAATATGGATTGTCGATCGCATACCCCCAATTCTGCATGTAGGGATGCATGCCGCATTGCATGGTGAACACTTTCCGCCCTTTGACCAATTTCACGATGTCGGTGGTCCCGCTCTCATGCAGCGCGGGGCGATGGAGGACAATATCGACTCCGGCTTGGTCGTACGTATAGCCTTGAATGTCATGTGACACCGGATCACGATTAAAGACGGTGACTCGACGTTTGTCGCTGACCACGGTGACGAAAGGCAGGAACTGACAGAGACTCGCCTCCACTTCGGCATCGGTGAAGGTGAACGGCTTGCCTCTCTCGACGCCCTCCACGACCACCACCACATCTTTGAGTCCGCCGTCCGGCCCGATATTGACTTCCTTCAGGAGACGATGTCCATTGCCGTCCGACACAGCGCTGCAAAACTCGAGGTCCGGAGACCGACGCAGCTCGAACTCTTTCGGATCCGGCACGGTTCCTGTGAACGTGACCTTTCCCCGCACGACCCCACCATCTTCCACGTTCCCCGATTCATACGCTCCGGCATCTGCTTGAAATCCCAATATCAGGATAACCGACGCACAGCCGGCCATCCACAGTCCTCTCGGAAACGGTTGTCTCATATCCCCTCCGGCCACGCGTTCTTAATGTTGCATGCCTGCAGACGGATTGGCGTTATCCAGCCTTCGCGGAAGTTCGAAGAGGAAGGTGGACTGCTCCGTGAAGATGACCCGACGAAACTCCTCCGACCACTTCCCCTGCTTACTCACGGTTTTGAGCGGAAAACGTTGGGCCTTGGTCACCCATCTATAATATTGCCGAGTTTCACCCTGCTCAGCAACCGTGACTTCAAATAATTCCGTGGGATGACCGCTCAGCGTCTCGTCACCCACAAACTCGCGCGAGATTTCTCCTTCCATCCTCTCAGTCACCGTCGGCACATGATCGGCCGCGATAGGGACCTCGAGGAACTGCCTCCGCTTCGAGAGAATGAGCCACGAATGCTGTTTGTCCATCCGAACGATCATGATACTGACGCCCTGCTGAGGGTGCGTGTACTCGAACCGCCAGCGATCCTCCTTCGCGTTGACATGAGCGATGACGACGGACTCTCCGTTTTTTACGATTCGTTCGGCCGAGAAATCAAGCGCCGTCGCCGTTTGAACCGAACCGGCCATGACAATCGGCATGAGCCGGAACACTACCCACTCAACCGATGTGGGTACCCCGCATTTCTTCATGGGTAGGTTCTACAGCCCGTTCCTCGATGGGTTCAAGACATCATTCATCGACAAGAGAACGATCGGGGGAACGTGGCCTCATTGGCCAAGTTCCCCCGCCGATTCGATGCCGGACCGGCCTACTTGGCTTGCCTGGACACCGGTATGGATTTCGCCTGTGATCGCTCTTCGGCCTGCTGAATAGTCGGGATCCGACCGCCTAACGGCAGGATGGCACGGCTGTCACGATCCAGGACCTTCAGCATTCCCCAATGACCGGCATCCAGATACCCCGGCCGCTGGTTGAGCCAGAGATAGTCGCCGGGAATCCCGTTCGGCCCACCGGCTCCGCCGTGCAACCAAGCATTGAAGACTTCGGACCCTCCGAACTCCATGGTGCTCACGAGGTCCGCTCCGGACAGGTAGGGTTCGTGCTTCCATTCATGGCCGGAGACGCTGAACAGCTGGACCTGCTCGCTGAAGGCGCCCAGGACGTGAATCACGACCGGATCGCCGACATGCGCCGCGATGGTCGGCGTCACGGGCTGATCTCCCGTCTTCACGCAAGCGAATACTTCGCTGTACGCGCAGCCTTTCTCGGTTCGGTAATCGGTCGGCTCCGACCGATAGTTCACCGCCGTCACTCCCGCAACTTTTTGGATGTACGGCATGAAGCTGGTGCCGATGATGTTATCTTCATCCTGGAAGAGCAACGCGAACGACCGGTAGTTCTGCCGGGTTTCATTCCCCGGCACGCTGCGATCCACCAGCACATCGGCGCGCCACGAGCTCTTCTGGGCAAGATCCTCGCCGCTGACCGGATCGCGGTACTGTGATCCCTTCGGCCCGATGATAATGGCGCCGAAGAGTCCGTTCCGCGGGTTCTCGATCACATTGCCCCAATCCTGAATCAGGGCCGTATTTTCCCCGAATTCGGGATGGGCGAAAAAGGTATAGACCCGGCTCTGTCCCGGTGCGATCGTCTGGTCGCCTGGGTTGTTGCCGACGTTGATGCCCATCGATTCCTTAGGATCGTAGGCCAGATTGTCCATGTGGAAACCGGCTCGGTCCTTGGCCATTTCATTTTTCAGATTCACCTTGATGCAATCACCTACGTTGACATGCAGAGTCAACGGACTCGGCTCAAGACCGCCCGACGCGACTTTCGTCTTCTCGCCTTCGAGCACGTACATCTTGCCGCTTTCGTTCCCCAACACCATCTTGCGTTCCAGATCGACTTCCATCACGCCGGGCGTCCCCTTGTTGTACCGGATCGCCTTGTCGATGGCGGCGACGTTGAAACTCTTCACCGGAGCGTCGGCCGGACAGACCGATTTGGCCGGTTGTGGAATCTCGTTCCGGCCCGGCAGCGGCTGTAACGTGGCATCCGCCTTATCCAAGACCCGGAAGAGTCCCCAACTGCCTTCCGCAAAATGCGACGCGCGGCCGCTGTAGTACATATAGTCGCCCGCCATCTGCTGCGGTCCTCCCGCGGCAGGTATGGCCGCGTCGTACCGTTCTCCGATCACCACGTGCAACGTGCTCCGTGGAATGGAGTTTTTGCTGTAGCGTTCCATCGGGAACCAGTGCCCGCTGATGTGCCAGGAATGCACTTCATTGGCCGATGTTTCGAGCAGCCGGACGACCACCGGGTCGCCCAGGTATGCCCGCAACATCGGCGTTTCGGGATCTCCGTGAATCAGGCTGCTGAACAACTGTGACGGATCGGGATTGTTCGCCAACCGCACCGAGAGAGGCTCCACACGCATGTTATAACCGCCTCCGGTGGTCGCTTCGCCTCCGTTCAGGAACTTCATCGGCGACAGATTGAGCTTCGCCGGATAGACCGCAGACGGAGTGCCGTCCACGGAAATCGCGCCGACTTTCGCCTGCGGATTGTCGGTCGTGATCAATTCCGCCGCCCGGGGATTGGAATCCATGACATGCGTCACGATCTCGCGGAACGAGCCCGTGATATGCGCGGACACCCGTTCCGTGGTGTGAATATCGGCTATGGGGCCGCTGCGGATTTCCTTGCCGGTGACCGGGTCATGATAGGTGGACCGGGGCGGCTCCGCAATGAACGTCGCGAACTGCCCGTGGCCCCACGAGTCCAATCCGAACACATGGTCATGCCAGTAGGTGGTCCCGAAATCGGCGTCCACATACCACCGCTCGCGGATCCATTCTACCGAAACGATCTCGCCCTTCTTATGGTGGTACTTCAGAGGCCGCTCAAAGGTGATGGTGTTGCCCTCGATCTTGCCGACCCGAGCCGCCTCAAACCGGCCCACCTCATCCATGCCCACGCCCAGTTCGGACTTGACGTGGAACCGCGACGCATCCTTCACCTTCATGCTGGTCGCGCCCTTGGCGGCATCAGCCTCAACAGCGGTATTCATCGGCACCGGCATTCCCTTGCCCGGATGCTCGTCCTTCAGAATCGTGAAGGGCCGCAGCGACATCTCATAGGAGAAGCCGATGATGGGGCCGTCGGACGCCTGCGTGTCGAATTGGAACATGTGCGGATGCAAATTCGTCTTGCTGGAGAACCCTTGTCGCTGATCGTCTTTCAACTCGCTCTTGTACACGACGTCGATGCAATCGTGCACGTTGCCGCGAATCACCAACGGCATCTGCTTGGCATGATTTTTCCGGACCTCCTGCTCTTCTTCATGCAACACGTAGAGCAAGCCGTCCGGATCGACGATCGCCGGTGTCTTCGCGGTCGCTCTCTTCAGAGTAATCGGCAACGTGATGGCGTGGATGTTGAAGAACTTCTGCGGCGCTCCCTCGGGGCAAAGGCTCCAGGGTCCCTGCTCGCCCGGCCTCGCCGGCTCGGTGGAGTTGCTGCCGTCATCGCGACGATGGATCGGCTCCAACCAAGGCGCGCCGCTGTGGTTCGGCGAGAATGGTACACGCCGACCGAGGTGCGGCCGCAACCACGGCCATGAGACTTTTCCACTCCGAGGATCGAAGAGGATCTCCTGCCGCTTGCCCGGTGTCGCGGACTTGTAGTTCACCCACTCATAGCCGGTCTCCGGCTCGGTGAGCGCCTTGGCGCCGTTCCATCCCCAATCGTTCACCGTCGCGTCGTAGGCCAGGGACTGCTCCTTCTCGGTGTTCTTGTGTCCCGGCTTGCCCTGCGGCGGCAACTGCATTTCGACCCAATCCTTCACGGACACCTTGGCCGGCGTTGCCTTCCAATCGGTCTTATCCTTGGTAATTTCGAACGTCTTGCCGCCGTACCAATCGACTGTGGTTCCCACCAGCTTGTCGCTCGTCGTGCCGGTCTTCATTCGGCCGACCCGATCAGGCAATTCCGCCAGCGGCTTCATCACATCCGTCTGATACCCCGGCGCCTGCAGCGTGTTGTACACACGCCAGAAGCCCCACATGCCGGTCACGTAGTGCTGGGGAATATGGCAATGGAACACGAACTCGCCGGCCAGTGCCTGCAATCCGCCGGATCCTCCCTCGATCACCTGATCGTAGATCTCCGTCGGACCGATGGATTGCACATCCAAGCGATCGGAGTTGTCGCTCACAGGGGGAAACTTTACCGGCCCGTTCTTCGAGGCCGTGAAGTCCAGATTGCTGTTTCCCGGCTGTCTTGCCCAACGGATAGACCCGCCATGAAGATGATGTGAATGCACGATTTCCGAGCCGCCCGCCATCCGGAATTTGGCCGGATCGCCGAGGTACGATCGCGGAATCGTCGTGGCGGGATCGCCGAACGTATAGGACCCATAACCCATCGACTCATCGCCATAGAAGCCCATGTGGGCCTGAAGTTCTATACGGTTTCCGTGCGGTTCGCTGCGATAATTCAGCAGCCTCGCACCCGGACGGTACGAGTCGGTGTGAGGATCCCGCTGAGGCACCATCTCGCCCTTCTTGTTCAAGAGCCGGAAGGCCTCATCGCCGGCCTCATGATAGAAAATGGCGAACTCGCGGAAGTCCGCGCCGTTCGGATCATCGATCATCGCTTCCCACCCGCTCGCCATCGGCTTGCCGTCGAAGGGGCTCAAGTACCGAGACCCGCTGGGCTCCACGACGAGCATGCCGATCAAGCCCTGATTGAACTGCTCGCGTGAGGCGTGCGACCTGAAAAACCGAGCGCCTTCTTGCGTATCCGCCTTGATGTACCATTCAAAGCTCTGCTGTCCCCCCGCCGCCACCGTGGTATCCGGGTTCGACGGGGTCGCCGGCTTGCCGGTGGATGACACCACCATGGACGAGCCGTTGATGACGAGGTTCGTCGGCTCGTCGGCGACCTGGTTGTGGAGGGTGATCTTGAGGCAGTCACCCTGATTGGCGCGGATGACGAGCGGCTGAATCACATCGCCCTGCAAGCCGTTCGATACGGCGCCGGGATCGTTCTCTTTTTCCCGAGCGTCTTTATTGGCGGTTTCCTCAGCCCGCGCCTTCTCCACGTTTTCGGTCAGCACGTACATGTAGCCGGGGAAATAGTCCAGGAATCGGCTCAGGGTGATTTCGATGTTGAGGGCTGAGACGTGGTACTCCTTGACCGGCACATTGGCCGGGCAGCGCGATCCGTTGCCGATGGCCACTTTTTCAGGATCGTCCGCCACCAAGAGCACGCCCTGTTGCTGCATATGGCTATCGGCACCGCTGGTATAACCGCCCTTCTCACGGATGAATTCCTGCTGCCGCTTCACTTCATCCATCATGCGGTCGTGCAGGATCGGCCCGCCTTCACGATAGATGACTTTTTGTGTCGATGCCTGTCCTGCACTCTCCTGATGATTGTGCCGTTCTGCCGTGAATCCTATCGGCGCGAAGGCGAGGCTGCTCGCCAACGCCAGGCTTTGGAATCGCAGCATCGCCCCGGCTCTCCTCTGTCTCAAACTGTGTTCAAACTGAGTGGACCTCATGTCTCGGCCTCCTCTCCCTGGTGTACTCGCCTCATCCGGCGGGTTGTTGATATCTGCTCATTGACGATCATCTCTCATCCTCTCTTCATCGTGATTGCTATGAAATAGGTCCCGGCCTCCGAACAACTTCCGACCTCGATTTCTCAGCAGGGTGAAGAGCTGGTGAAGGTTCCTTCTTGCGAAGGAATGGGTCATTCGGAGGCCGGTCCAAAATCACCCAGACCCTCACCAGCACTTCTTGGGTAGGGCAATCGCCGTGCCTTTCCGCGGCATCATGCCGATCCGCGCCGATTCTTTCGTTGGGACGCGAAGTTACAGAATGTTCGGCAGTGAAGCAGGAATCATTTCATGGTGAGGAATTCTTCTACGGAATGAGACCACAACGGTGATCTCCACGTGTCTCTCGAAAGAAATCAGATCGTTACACTGTCTAATTGTTTGGACTGTTCTATTGGGAAACTGGGGCATGGCGGGGCAATAGCAAGCGCTAAGTAAGATTGGAGTACTAGCAGGTGGACAGGTGCGATGGAGGAAAGAGGTGGAAAATGGGCTATTCGATGCTATAGGCGCGAAGCTTGTTGTAGAGACTCGCTCGGCTGATTTTCAGCAACTTGGCCGCTTTCAATCGGTTTCCCGCTGTCTTTTGCAACGCATCCACAATCCGAGCGCGTTCGGTCTGAGCCACAGCCTCACGCGACGCGGACTGTAAACTCTCGTCTTCGGCAATGATGCCGCCTGAAACCAGATCATCGCATACCAACCATGGCCCGGTGGTCGTCACCACCGCCCGCTCGATATGATGCTGCAATTGCCGGACATTCCCGGGCCAAGGAGCATCGCGCAATGCCCTCATCGTTTTTTCCGCAACTTGACGCACGGCTTGGTGATGTCGAGCGCACGAAGCGGCGACGAAGTGTCGGACTAACAGCGGGATGTCTTCTCGCCGTTCCCGAAGCGCCGGTAAATAGAGCGGCAAGACGGCGAGTCGATAGTAAAGATCCTGTCGAAACGTCTTGGCCTTCACCAGGTCGGCCAGATCTTGGTTCGAGGCGGAGATGACCCGCGCATGGATCTTCAGCGCTCGTGTTCCACCCACGGGCTTGATTTCGCCCTCTTGCAGGACGCGGAGCAGCTTCGCCTGAAATGTCGGCGTGGTATCGGCGATTTCGTCGAGAAAAATGGTGCCTCCGTCGGCCTCTTCGAACAGTCCACGCTTATTGGCGACCGCCCCGGTGAAGGCGCCTTTGACATGCCCGAATAACTCGCTTTCAAGCAGTGTTTCGGGCAAGGACCCGCAATCGACGACGACGAACGGTCGATCTTTCCGGTTGCTGAGCGCATGAATCGTGTTCGCCAGGAGTTCCTTCCCTGTTCCACTCTCCCCTTGTATAAGAACGGTCGCCGAGCTGTCCGCTACAAGACGGGTCATATCGAAGAGTTGCCGCATGATTGGACTTCGGCCGATCAAATCCCCTAAACGATCGTCTCCCGCTTGGCCGATGGAGTCCTCCGGTGTTGTTCGACCCTGGGACTTCGGTGTCGGCTGAAAGAGCACCAGCATCGATGCCACGGTTCCATTCGCATCCGCCAAAGGGAAAGCTTGTTGCATCCCACAGGCCGTGCCGTCTCCTCCTCCTGAACACGAGACGCACTGCACTTCCGGCGCCTCGAAGACCTTCATTGCCGGACAGGTCCCGCAAGGGTCGGTCCGCTGCGCAAAAGCCTCATAGCACTTGGCGTGAGGCCGACGAGTTGTGTTCTCTGCCCACGCGGCTTCATTCGCGTACACGACGTTGAATGATCTGTCCATGACCGCTACACGATCGGACAGTCCCTGCGCCAATTGCTTGATCGCTTCGATTCGCGCGGTGATGACGGGATCTGTCGGCGCCGACTCGTTGAGGCGTGCCGAGTCGGACAAAGTGATCTCGTTCTTCAATGGAGACGGTACGGTGGAGCTCATGGCTTCACAACCGTGCATTCTGCGTAGGCGGGTGAAACAGCTATATTTCTCTGTTCGTCCAAACCAGTCGGACGTCATCAGCTGTCGCCGATGCTCTCATAACCAAGTAATTGTTGCACACAACTCTTGAGGTCCGCAATACGGACCGGCTTGTCGAAATAGGCGTCCGCACCGGCTTTCACCACCTGCGCTTTCAAGGTCGCGTCGCCGAACGCCGTGATCACGACAATCGGGCAACCAGGCGCCACGGTCCGCAACCGACCGATATAATCATCTCCCCCGGCGGGCATCCGGAGGTCCGTCAAGATCAGATCGGGCACGGATTGCAGCACCGCCAGACATGCTTCGTCCCCATTCCTCGCCTCGCGCAGCTGATACCCCATTCCGCAAAATTCATCGCACAGCAGACTGCGCATCTCTCGGTCATCCTCGACGATCAGCACAGTCGCCGTTTTTCTGTTTCCCACCGACGCCATCCTCTGTACGTCACTCCGCCGGATTGTTATGGGGTAAAGTAGCAAAGAGGATGCCGATAAGCGGCAGCGCAAGATGCGTCCGAATTCAAAGAGATCCTGATAATGATGGATTGGACGCACATACAGTGGCGAGAAACACCACGATGGGAAAGGAGCGGGCCGGTGCAGGATGCCACATCTCAATGAGGTGGCGCCTCAGCCTGATTGATACATCGGCAGCAGAACCGTGAATCTCGTGCCTTTTCCTTCCTCGCTCTCTACGACAATGGAGCCTTGATGCTCTTCGATGATCCCCTTCACCACAGTTAAGCCCAAGCCGGTTCCTTTTCCGAACTCTTTCGTCGTAAAGAACGGATCATAGATGTTTCCGATGGCTTCCGATGGAATGCCGTGCCCGGTATCGACGATGGTGAGTTTCACCATCGGTCGCTCAAGCTCCAAGCCGACACGAAGGGTCCCGCCTTCCGGCATAGCGTGAAGGGCGTTCATGACGAGGTTGAGCAAGACTTGGCTCATCTGATCCGCGTCGGCCAGCACCATGGGGCACGGCTCGGCCATCTCCATTTTAATCCGGATTTGATTTCTTGCGAGACGCTCCTGAAACATTTCCATGCCGTCTTCGATCACTTTTCTGAGGTCAAGCGGAATGCGTTGCGGAGCTTTGCGTCGCGCAAATGAGAGCAGCTGATTCATCACCTTCGTAATCCGCTCAACCTGCGTAATGATCGTCCGGAGGCCTCTTTTGATCGGCTCCTCCGTCACGCGATCCATCAAATATTCGGCCCGGCCGAGAATCACGTTCATCGGCGTCCCGATTTCATGCGCCATGCCGGACGCCAGCGTCCCCAGTTCAGCGACCCGCTCGGTCCTCCGCAATTGGTCTTGAAGCCGCTTCCGCTCGCTGACATCACGGAGCATGATCAAAATAGCCGGTCCCTCTTCGTCGACAAATCGAGCTCCACTGACTTCTACATCCACGGCCTTTCCGCCGAGCGTCATGATGGTCCCCTCGAACATGGGGCCTTGAGCCGTGCCTTCAAACAGTTCCTGGATTCGTTCTCGGACGACGTCATGATCGTCGGCATGGAACAGATCCATGGGTGATTTTTCGAGGACCTCTTCGGCCTTCACCGCCCCGAACAACTTGATGGCCTGGTCATTGGCAAAGATGATGTGATCCCCTCGATCGACTAAAATCGCATAAGGCGAAACGGCGATCAGGCGTCGGTAACGTTCTTCGCTTTGCCGCAGCAAGTGTTCGGCACGTTTGCGTTCGGTCACGTCGGTGATGAAACCTTCCAGGTAACTGAGGGCGCCGTCCTGCGCATAGATCCCTTCCCCTCTCTCCCAGACCCATTTGACCTCGCCGGCTTTCGTCAGAATTCGGTAGGTCAACTCGAAGGGGCGATGTTGCTCCAACGCGGCCAGAACATCCTGCCGGACACGCTCACGGTCACCCGGATGGGTAGTTGTTCCGTAAGCAATCGTTCGTTGCACGAGGTATTCTTCCATAGTGTACCCGGTCAGATCCGACACTCCATCACTGAGGTACTCGAATATCCAACCACGGTCATTTCGGCAACGATACACGTAGCCCGGGAGATTGCCGATTAAAGTGGTGAGTTGCCGCTGGCTCTCTTGGAGCAAGTCTTCGGCCCGTTTGCGCTCCGTGATGTCTCGAAGAATGACGGTATAGTATTTCTTTCCGTCCACATCGATATGCGAAATGGCGGCTTCGATCGGAAACTCTTCTCCGTTGGAGCGGAGTCCCATGACGGTTCCCAGTTTGCCCATCTTTCGGCTCGTCACGCCGGATTGTCCGAATGTATGAAGGTGGTGACGATGGACGTCGCGGAACCGATCCGGCACGAATCTGTCGAGCGGCTGCCCGATTGCTTCTTGAGCGGAATACCCGAACATCTGTTCGGCTGCCCGGTTGAACAGCACGAGGCGTTGCCCCTCATCCACGGTGATGATCGCATCCATCGCGGATTCGATGATGCCTTTCAGCCTGAATTGGCCGACGAGAAGCTGCTCTTCCGCCTTTTGACGGGGGGCTGCCGCCCCTGCCGTATCGAACTGAGATCCGGTCTCTTGCGCTTCCATCGTCAGTCGTCGATCAGTAGCATGAAACGATCAGTGACAAAGATCGATCTTGTTGGATTGGAAGGGTATGATACGGCACGACTAAATTCGATGTCCGGGAGACAATTGTCACTCTTCAGAATGAAGCCGGTCTTCCATTTCGGCAAGTTTCCGATACAGGGTCTTACGGTCGATGCCAAGGGCATGGGCGGCCTGATATTTATTGCCGCCGGTCTTCTCAAGAACTTTTTTGATGTACTCTTTCTCAAGCGCATGCAACGGCAGCGTGTGCTCGGCAGCTTCGTCCAATACACGCCGGTCGCCACGGGCTCCTTGCACTGCCGCGGGCAGATCATCCGCAGAAATCTTCTCGCCTCGACTGAGCGTCACGGCCCGTTCGATGACGTTCTCCAGTTCCCGCACGTTCCCGGGCCAGGCATAGTCCATCAACATCGCCAAGGCGGCCTCGCCGATACCCTTGACCTCTTTCCCCCGAGCCTCCCCGCACTTCTTGAGAAAGGCCTCCACCAGGAGCGGAATATCCTCCCGCCGCTCCCGCAGCGGAGGCAATTTCAGCTCGATCACGTTGAGTCGATAATAGAGGTCCTCGCGGAACCGCTTGCTCTTCACTTCCTCACTGAGATTCAGGTTGGTGGCCGCGATGATGCGCACATCGACAGAGACCGGCTTGGTCGCTCCCACCCGCCGAATTTCCTTTTCCTGAATCGCGCGTAGAATTTTGGCCTGCAGCATGAGCGGCAGCTCGCTGATCTCATCGAGAAACAGGGTGCCTTTCTGCGCTTCTTCGAACAATCCCCGTTTGTCCATCTTCGCATCGGTAAAGGCGCCTCTCATATGCCCGAACAGTTCACTCTCCAGGAGCTGCTCCGGAATCGCCGCGCAGTTCACAGGAATAAAGGGAGCATCTTTTCTGTCGCTATTATAGTGAATGGCTTTGGCGACTAATTCTTTCCCGGTTCCGCTTTCTCCCGTGATGAGCACGTTGGTCGGACTATCGGCTACCCGCCGAATGAGATCGAACACCCCCTGAATCGCCTTGCTCTTACCCAATATCTGGTGGAAGCTGTATTCCTTGTGGACCTCTCTTCTGAGCCGGCCGACTTCCCGCCGTAACGCCGCTTCCCTAATCACCCGCTCGACGACTCTGATCAGTTCGTCTTTCTTGACCGGCTTGGTGAGGTAGTCGCTCGCGCCGTGTTTCATGGCTTCGACGGCCGTTTCCACCGACCCAAAAGCGGTCATGAGAATCACATTGATATCGGGATGGTCCCGTTTGATCTGAGTCAGTAATTCAAGTCCTGGCATGCCTTTCATGCGAAGATCCGTGAGGACGACCGCATAGTCTTCTTCAGTCAATCGCTTCAGAGTTTCCTCACCGCTTCCCGCCGTTGCTACCTGATGACCACGGTCTTTCAGCATGTCATAAGCCAATTCCCGCATATCTGCATCGTCATCCACGACAAGGATGGCACCCCATTCTTCGGTCATGACATTCTCCAATACAAATACAAAAAAGATTGGTAATGGCACAGACCTTTCATCTGCCCCAAACCGCCACAGGGAAACAATCTATGTGGCGCATTATGCATCAATTTGCCGATATTTAGGCGTCGATAGGTGCGAATGTGCAAAGGCAGGACCAGGAGACTATCTGAGCGGAGACTTGAATCCGGCGATGTTAAAGACCGTATACGGTAGCGCCGGCGCTTGGACCCGCTTCCTCACCTCAGCTCACTGGAGAGTTCTGTGCCCTGTGGTCACCGCTCCGGACCCGGCGGATCGTGTCGCAGACGATATTGAACGCGGTGCCCTTCGACAGATAGACCGAGGCACCCGCCTCGTACATCAGCTGCTCCAACTTCGGATCCTCGTGCATCGACAGGCCGATCACGGCGATGTCCGGGAATAGGTGCTTGATGCGGCGGGTGGCTTCCATGCCGTTGAGCTTCGGCATGTTGATGTCCATCAGGACGACGTCCGGACGGATGGACGCGGCAAGTTCCACCGCCATTTCGCCGTCCACCGCTTCGGCGGCGATCTCGAATCCCGGTTCGCTTTCAAGCATGCTCCGCAGGCCTTGCCGCATGATTTGATGATCGTCCACCAAGAGAATACGAATCCGGATGGGATGCACTTCCACGCCGCCTGTCATGGCTGCAGTGGTGTTGTGGTCATCCTCATGCCCCGTCGGTGCCGTGGCCGCCGATAGGGTCTGCAAGGGCAGCAGAATGGTGACCCGGGATCCGCGCCCGGGTACGGACGAAATGCGAATGTGCCCGCCGATCGTTCGCAGTTGCTCGCGCAGGCTGAATAGACCGAATCCGCCCGCCTGGGTGGGTCCCTGCTTGCCTTCCATTTGAAAACCGATGCCGCAATCCTTGACTTGAATGGCGAGATAGCCGCCGCTTCGGCGCAGACGCACCGTTGCTTCGGTGGTCTGCGCGTGCTTCAGCACATTGAAGAGCAGCTCGTGGAGTGACTGGTGAGCGATGCGCAGCACGTCTGCATCCAAGAGCTTCCGCCGGCCGTCGTCCACTATATGGACGGTCAGTCCATGGCGCTGGAGCTTGGCTGTCACCCACTGGACCGCCGCAGCCAGATCCCCGTCGCCGCCGAGTGTCGGCGGCTGGAGATCGCTCATCAATTGCCGGGTGACCGTCAACGCCTCCTTGAGCAGGCCTATGACGGGGGCGATGCCGGCCGCGACCGATGGCGCCGTGGCGCGCGACAAGACCGCCAGCTTCATCTGGCAGAGCGCGAGCGTCTGCGCGAGGTTGTCGTGCAGCTCCGTCGCGAGGCGTTGGCGGACCAGCTCATCTGTCTTGCGCAGCTGAGTCGCGAGCGATTGTAGACGCCCTTGATACTGCAGCAGCGCCTGGGTCCGCTGCTTACGCTCGGTAATATCCATAAACGTGAACACGAAGTCGGTCGTGCGGCTGTCTTCGGTGAGAGGGAAGGCGGAGCATTCGACCTCCAGCAGGGTCCCGTCCTTTCGGCGGAACACCTGCTCGGCGAGCCGCGTGGAAGACCCATTGGAAAGAGCACGGACCAGCACGCACCGGCCGTCACAGGGTGCGTCCGCTCCATCGTGCACCCGGTCATGGAAGAGACGTCCCAGTAGTTCGTCCGGTGAATAGCCCAGCATCTCGGCCGCCGTCCGATTGATGAAGGTGCAACGGCCCCGGTGGTCCAATCCGAAGATTCCCTGATCCGTGGTCTGAAGCAAGAGATGATACTGTGCCTGGGCCGCCGTGGCACGCAGGCGTTCCGCCTGGGCGAACCGCCATTCCTCACGCAATCGTGTCTGCATCCAAATGAGGAGATAGAAAATCGGCGCGACAATGGCGACCCCCGCCGCCGCGACCTTGAGATGAAAGCTTTGAATGGGTTGCACCAGCGAGGCCGTCGGCATGCGCACCAATACCGTCCACTGAGATGCATCGGGCTGGCCCCAATTCCTGGTACGGCTGTATCCGGTAATGACCGGAATGTGCCGGCGCAGGTGTACTTCCTCGATATATCCGGCCGGACCTTGACGGGCCAGTTCCCATGACGGCAGTTTCAGGGTGGCGAGGTTGGACCGGCCCTTATGGGCCAAGTCACTATCGACGTAGGCCACACCGTCCTCGGCAATGATCTGGTACTCGATGTCGGCCAACATGGAATTCTTGTTCACCAAACCGGGGAGCGTTTCCACGGCGATGGCCTCCAAGACCGGCATGGCGATGCGGCTTGTGACCACGCCGGCAAAGGCTCCGCGCGAATCGTAGATGGCCCGGGAGATCGCGATCGCGTCAGGCGCGCCCTTCTCGGTCAAGAAGGCGTCCACCCCTCCCAACACCGTGGCATCCGGCCGGTCCGCTGCCCGTGCGCGGACCTCCTGAAACCAGCGGGTCCCGCTGACGTCCTTGCCCCGCGGCCATTCAGTGGAAGTCGACTCCACCAGGCGCCCCTCCCTGTCCGCCACCGCGATCCAGTGGTACGTCTCATAGGTATCTTGAACCGTATCGAGGTAGCGCTGCACGAATGTCGGATCGTCTTTCATGCTGTGCGAGAAGACGACCGCCATGGCGTGCAGATCACCGTAGCGTTCAGAGACGACTCGGTCGAATTTCAATGCGATTTCCGCCGCCCCCAAGGTGAGCGCTTCCCCCGCTGTCCGAATCAGCATCTGCTGGACATACTGCCAGGCTGCCAGCCAGGTCACCACGATCACTACTGCGATCGCCGTGATCAGCAAGGGCAGTTGGAAGAGAAGGGGCCTGGAAATCCTCATGGGTAGAATGGGTAAAGCGGAGGAGGTCATATATGTGAATTGCGCCTCTCCTCCACCTAGGAGAACCCCTAGTCATGTCATGGAGCAGGAGGCTCAGTTCAAGTTGATAAGGCCGAGTCGGAGATCATGCGGTTGATCGCTGTGGTGAAACTTGAAACCATCCGGCTCCTGAAAATCCATGGTGATCCCCTCCATGCGCGCCGCGCTTGCGGCTGGGATCGCCACGGTCAAACCGTCGACTACCTGCGCTTCGTCGTTCGGCTGAACTCGGTCCTCCAACGTAATGTTGAAGGACAGCCTCTGTTCGTCCAGGTCCTTCACCTGCACACGAACGATAGGATCCTCGGGATGTTCGAGGGCCAATACCTTCAAGCGTTCGAGGGCCGATCGTGTGAGCCTCATGATCTACATTTCGCTTTCGATCCGACCCATTCTCCACGCGAATGATTGAGATTTCGCATTCAGCCTTTCACCCTTGCAAAGGCATGATCAGACGTCATGATAGCACACGTCATCCGATGGCCGGTTCAACTACTTCCGTGTCATGGCTTGGACGACGTCTGTGATTCCCGCTGGTGGGATTTTCCTAGGCCAACGCGTAAGACCGACGTTGTAGCATGGTATCCATAATACAAAGGAGTATGAACATGCATAGCATGCTTAGAATGTCGGTACACGGATCGATCATCTGCTCGTTGCTCCTGTCAGGTTGCGCCCTCACGAGCACTGCGCCCAACTTCAACGGCTTGAAAAATTTTGACGGCTCTGAAGCGCCGGTGCATATCAATTTGACGAAGGCGGCCGTGCATTTTGGGGTGGTGATGCCGTTCATCGGCGACGCGAGTCTCGACGGGGCGGTCGAGGAGTTCACCAAAGCTGCGAAGAAGGCCGGCGCCGACCGAGTTCGCATCGTTCAATCCGACGAGACGACCCTCTGGTGGATCTTCCCGCCAATTTCATTGGTATTCACTCCCAAATTCACGAATGTTGCCGGCGATGCGCTTACGCAGCCTCCGACGCTGTGTGCCGTTCCATGAACGAGGCCGGATAATCCCCCGCGCAACTTCGGTTTGCCGCCGAACTTGAGCAGGGCGCTGGATGCGTGTCTTGAAGGGCGGGTCAGTTCTCATGGAATCGCACCGACCTGTTGAACCGGGCTCGGTCCTTGCCGCGCACTTCTCAACCGCTGCAACAAGCGCCCGACCTTGTCATGACGGGATATAACGACGAACGAGGGTTACCGATTCGAGGTACTACTCGCCGATCACTTCGAGATTTCGGATCGCCATGCCTGCAGCTCTCCCGAAACATTTCTCAATGATCCGCGAGTTTCACCTGGCCGACGTGCTCACCTTGGGCAACGCAGCATGCGGGCTGGCCGGTGTGTTGTTCAGCATGCTGTATATGGAGAGCCGGTCGTCTGTGCATTTCTTCGCGGCCGCGGCCATGACGGCGGCGGCCTTGTTGTTCGACTGGCTCGACGGACGGGTCGCTCGCTGGCGGCGCGAACATTCCGCGCTCGGGCGTGAATTGGATTCGCTGGCGGACATCATTGCGTTCGGCGTGGCGCCGGCCGCGCTCGGTTTTGCTGCCGGCTTGCGGGGCGGGTGGGATTGGATTGCGCTCACGTACTTCGTCTGCTGCGGCGTCAGCCGGCTTGCCCGGTACAACATCACGGCCGAGCGCCTCTCCGGAGGTCAGGACAGCGTGGCGTATTTTGAAGGCACGCCGATTCCCACCACCATCGTCCTAACCGGCCTACTGGCCCTGGCTGCCTGGCAAGGCCGGCTTGGCGCGAACCTCTGGTGGGGAGACTGGACCATCGGGCCATGGGAGCTGCATCTATTCTCGCTCCTCTTCGTTCTTTCCGGCAGCCTCATGATCAGCAAAACCCTCCGCATCTCAAAAATTTAGGAGAACGGCGGTTCATGGATCTATCTGAATGTACCTTCGCCACATGAGTAATGGCCGACACATGCTGTTTCGGTGGAATTGCACTCTCTCCTTACGCACCTGTAGACTGAGCATATGCTGTCTGCGCAAATTCCAATAGATAAGTGGTGGTTACGGGGCGTCATCGCGCGATCGATCGGCGTCGTCGCCGTTGCTCTTGGGTTTGTCATCGGCATGTATGGGCTGGACTACCCTACCTCACCCTGGCTTCCGACCGCTCTGGGATTACTTGTAACCGGGATCATGGCGCAAGGCTATGGGCTGTACTGTTCGATTAAACGGACGCAGCAACTGAATTCCCGGTGAAGAATTGCTCGACTTGCGGCCACCGGCGAGTGAATCAGGCGTGGGACCACGGCCAAGGTCGTGCCATCACACACGTGCCCCCTCAGGCTGCTTCAATGTCGGCTCACCGCCGCCGCACAGGAAGAATCGACAAGAATAAGGCGCCAAAGGCCCCCTCACCTCATACGAAACACTCTCAGCCACTGCAGGAGGAAGTGCGTCATGTCCTCCGCCTGAGGGAATTCTTGACAGAACGGACAAGGCGGCTCGAACGGACTGCTGCGTCCGTGGCAGAACCGACAAGGAGCCGAGCGGGGCGATGTGGAGAATTCTTCTGGTGGTGAGGTTTGCGTGACAAGGTGCTCCGGCGCATGTGTCCGAGGATGCCTGGGAACGAGTGGTTCAGCGACCACTCGGGCTAGCCGCACCACGGGTCGCCTTGCGTCATACTCCTTCCGTTTTCGTGGATCGGAGAGAACCTCGTAGGCCTCTTGGATTTCCAGAAATTGTGTCTGTCCTTCCTGTCCCGCATAATCCGGATGGTACTGCTTCGCCAAACTCCGATATGCCCGTCGGATGGCATGCAGGCCTTCCGCGGGAGTCACTCCTAAAACGGTATAGTAGTCCCTGCGTTTCATGCATTGATACTTGGTGTTACTCAGCGCCTAGTTCCATACCAGGACGGGTACCTCACCAAAGAAACGTCTCACCTGTTGTCCGCCGTCGCCTTAGCGATACAATTACGCCACAGAGATCTGGATCGATTTGGGTTTTGCCTTATCCACTTTGGGTAAGCGGATTGTCAGGATCCCATTCTTGAGGTCGGCTTCCAGCTTTTGCTCATCGACACTGTCCGGTACCCGAAACGCCCGCTCGAATGTTCCGTACGGCCGCTCATTCCGATGATACCGCATGCCCTCGGTAAGAGTCCCTTGCGGCCGCCGGCCTGAAATCAGGAGAACCCCCTTCTCGATGGACAATTTTACCGCACTCTTTTCTACGCCTGGTAGCTCGACGTGGATCTGAAAGTTGTCCTGTGTTTCGAGAATATCGACGACCGGCATCCAGTCCGCAACAGCCACCGTCTCGTCAGGTCGACGAGTCGACTTGCCTCCTTCGCTGAGGATGTGATTCAAACGATTGGACATCGTCTCCAATTCGCGGAAGTTTTCGTGGCTCAGTAAGGTCCGCATCAAATCCATGAGGCACCTCCGATGTTCTTAGTCGACCACGACATTCGAGGTCGAGCTGGACTGGTCGCGCCGTCACCTCACGGCGATGACGGCGCGAACTCAAACCCAACCCTTTATTGACAGGTGATCGCAATTTGCCGAGGCTTCGCCTCCTCACGTGTGGGAAAATGGAGCGTCAAAAGTCCTTGTGTGTACGAAGCAGTCGAATGAGCCGTATCGACGGAATCCGGCAGTTGGCAAGACCATTTGAAATTTCCTTCGGGAAGGTTTCGAACAAGCCACGTCCTGTGTTCGGCCACGTCAGCCGGACGCTCACCTGTGACGTGCAACTCGTTATTGAAGACCTCGACCTTAATCTGATTGGCCTCCCATCCCGGGATGGCCATCTGAACCGTCAACCCCTGTGCATCCTCAAATACGTTGCACGCAGGGGTCCAAGGCCGCGCCCCTCCGTTCACCGGACCAATTGCGTCGTCGAGCAACCGGTCAATCTGACTCTCCAGAGAACCGTTACGAAACGCAGCGGGAAATTGGTTGAGTACCATCATGATAGACCTCCTTTCACCATCATGGGTGAACGTTAGAGATTGAACATATAAGAAACTGACAGGCAGGTGAGAGGGCCTAGCCGATTCATATCGCTTACCAGACTGGGACCCTCCCACCAAGTCCATCCAGTTCAGCCGGTCAGTTGTGGCCAAAAATAATCCTCAAAAAAAACGAGTCAAGGGGTGGCACCCGGCATGGGCGGCGACATTGAATGGCCCCCGGCCATCTCACCATGCCTCCTCTCTTCCTCTGACAGGTGGAAGGCGTCCACAGTCACATCCGCTACAAGGTCGAGTCTGCAATCACACTCGCCCCATCGGCTTCGGCTCACAGGTGCCGCATGGGCGCTGAGATGCACGGCGCTACGCTACGAATGCATCCTCTAGAAATGTGGTGTTACGC
>JAICUC010000119.1 GCA_025936075.1 Nitrospira sp.
AAACGGCAGGCGAAGGCCGATGGATATGACGAGGCGATTCTTCTCGATCCCGAAGGTTATGTTGCCGAGGGAACAGGGGAGAATGTATTCATCATTCGCCGGGGCGTTCTCAAGACGACGCCGTTGACGTCCGTGCTCGAAGGGATTACGCGAAACTCCGTCATCCAATTGGCTCAAAAACGAAAAATCACCGTGGTGGAGGAACGATTCACGCGCGATGAAATGTACATTGCCGACGAAGTATTTGTGACGGGAACGGCTGCTGAATTGACCCCGGTCCGAGAAATCGACAACCGGCGCATTGGAAATGGTACACCTGGACCGATTACACGCACCCTCCAAGACGTCTTCTTTTCAATCGTGCGTGGAGAAGATCTCGCACACGAGTCCTGGCTCACACGTATCTGACGCGCCGACTGTCAATCGAGTGACATCGCGAGCAACACGAACCGAGACCGGTTTCTCGGTTGACGAACGGCAAGTGGTGCCCCGACGAAAAATGGTCAGTGGCCGGCTGCGGAGGGCTCTCCTGAAGGATGCGAATCCCCTGAAGACTGAGCGGGTGGGGTAGCCGGAGGAGCCGTAGATTCACTCTTGGGCTGCATATCGATGACGGTCGAAGAGAAGTTTCGTTGTTTGGCTAAAATTGCCAGACTGAGCGATGTCACCATGAATACGGCCGCCACCACGACCGTCAGCTTGCTCAAAAAATTTGCGGGACCACGGCTGCCGAACACCGTCTGACTGGATCCGCCGAAAGCGGCGCCGATCTCCGCCCCCTTCCCTGATTGGAGAAGAATCGCCCCGATCATCAGAAAGCAAATAAAGACATGGACAATAACAATCAACGTATACAGCATGAAATTAGACTCCGATTGGGCGAGCAGCGGAAGCGACTTTTGCAATTGTAGCAAAGGACTCGACTTGGAGACAAGCGCCGCCGATGAGTGCGCCGTCAACCTGGTCAGAGGCAAGTAATGATTCTATATTCTGGGGCGTGACGCTTCCTCCATAGAGAATCCTCATACAATCGGCGATCGCGGAAGAGGCCATGGCGGCAAGGACTCGCCGAATAGTTTCGTGGGCGGTGACGGCTTGCTCGGTTGTTGCCGACTTGCCCGTGCCAATGGCCCATATCGGTTCATAGGCGACAGTGACTCCAGCCATGGCTTCGCCGGTAAGGCCGGACAAGCTGTCGTGCAGTTGTTGCGTGAGTACGCCGTCAGTCGAACCGGTGTCTCGCTGGATGAGAGATTCACCGATACAAAGGATGGGACGGAGTCCGTGTTTGAGCGCCGCTCGAACCTTTTTCTGGATACCGTCACTCTGTTCGCCAAAGAGAGTTCGCCGTTCCGAATGCCCGAGAATCACATAGCGACAACCGAGGTCTTTCAGCATCGGTGCAGAGACTTCTCCTGTATAGGCACCGTGATCTTCCCAGAACATGTCCTGCGCTCCAAGCTGAATCGGAGAAGTGGTGCCAAGGACCTGGCGGACCGACTCTAATGCAGTAAAAGGAGGAGCTATGACAAGTTCAATGGCGGTAGAGTTTCCGGGCAAGTGCTGATTCAGCTGACGAACGAAGGTCGCCGCTTCAGACGCTGTCTTGTTCATCTTCCAATTACCGACAATGAGGAGTGTACGCACAGTGTTCCTGCTTTCCAGGTGGGTTTCGCTGAGGAATTTTGATCAGTTCGGGCGGTCAGGCAGCGCCGCTAAGCCAGGAAGTATTTTGCCTTCCAGTAATTCAAGGGCGGCGCCTCCTCCGGTCGAGATAAACGATATGTTTTCAGATTCACCGGCCCGGTGAACGGCAAGTGACGTCTCACCGCCGCCGACAATTGTGAGCGCGTATGCATCGGCAATCGCATGGGCCATGGCCAAGGTGCCTCTGGCGTAGGCATCGATTTCAAACACACCCATTGGTCCATTCCACAGGATGGTCTTCGCATTTTGGACAGCTTCATTGAATAGTTTGACGGAGGCCGGTCCAATATCGAGGGCATACCATCCCTTGGGAATCTCCTGTACCGGAACAATCTTGGTTTCAGCGCCCACCTCTCGGCTGGTTGCGACGACACAATCGACGGGCAGGTAAAATTTGATCCCTCGTGAGAGGGCATGGTCTTCGATCCCTCGGGCAAAATCCAGCATATCCATTTCACAGAGAGAATTGCCGATCTCCATGCCTTTCGCCTTCAAGAACGTAAATGCCATGCCGCCGCCGATGATGACTTTATCGACTTTCTTTCCCAGATTTTCGATGACACCGATTTTCCCAGAAACCTTGGCTCCTCCTAGGACGGCGGCAAATGGCCGCACGGGATTAGCGACGGCCCCTTCAAGATACTCGATCTCTTTCTTGAGCAATGCGCCTGCCGCCGCATCCTTTATGTATTGTGTGATGCCGACGGTCGAAGCATGGGCTCGGTGGGCCGCCCCGAAAGCATCATTGATGAAGACATCGCCCAGCGAGGCAAGAGCCTTGGCGAAGGCGCCGTCATTTTTTTCCTCGCCGGCATGAAAACGAAGGTTTTCCAGCAAGAGGACATCCCCGTCCTTCATCTTCGCAACCAGTTTCTCGACGGCCGGGCCTATACAATCCGGGGCGAAGACGACATCTTTCCCGAGCAGTCGCCCCAGTCGTTTTGCAACAGGCGCCAGGCTGTATTTGGGGTCGAAAGTTCCCTTGGGCCGACCGAGGTGAGAGCAGAGAATGACTTTCGCTCCTTCGTCGACGACCCGATTGATCGTGGGTAGGGTTGAGCGAATGCGGGTGTCATCGGTTATTTGAAGCGATTCATCGAGCGGAACGTTGAAATCGGCGCGAATGATGACCCGCTTACCACGAAGTTGCACATCATCAATCGTTTTCTTGTGCAAATTCATGGGGCGCTCCTCCAGTATTCTATGAGCTGTGAAATGACGTGAGTGAGCTGGATCCGTCTCAGGCCTGCCTGATTATCTCCGACGCGGTCATTAGTGAGTGGTGGATTTTCCAGCCAGAACCTTGACGAGGTCGCGGACTCGGCATGAATAGCCCCATTCATTGTCATACCAAGCCGTGACTTTGACGAGACGCTTATCCACGACGTTAGTCAGCGGGGCATCGACGGTGGCCGAGTGATCGTCCCCTTTTTGATCGATCGAAACGATGGGGTCTTCGGAGTACTTCAGGATGCCCTTCAGGGCACCATCCGCGGCCTTCTTGAAGGCGGCGTTGACGGACGTCACGTCACAGTCCTTCTCGGTTTCGACGGTGAGATCGACCAGCGAGACGTTCGGCGTCGGCACCCGAATGGCGAGCCCATCCAACTTGCCTTTGAGTTCAGGAATGACGAGATGCAGCGCCTTGGCGGCGCCGGTGCTGGTGGGAATCATCGACATGCCGGCTGCGCGGGCGCGGCGAAGGTCTTTGTGAGGAAGATCCAGCAATTGCTGATCGTTGGTATAGGAGTGGATGGTGGTCATGATGCCATGTTTGATGCCGAACGATTCCAATAAGACTTTGGCCACCGGCGCCAGGCAGTTTGTTGTACAGGATGCATTGGACACAATATGATGTGATTTCGGGTCGAATTTATCATCATTCACGCCTAATACAATGGTCACATCCGGATCTTTTGCCGGTGCGGAAATAATCACGTGCTTGGCGCCGGCAGACAAATGTTTGCCCGCCGCTTCCCGATCGGTAAATCGGCCCGTTGATTCGATTACGACATCAACGTCCAGCGCTTTCCAGGGCAGTTCCTTCGGATCTTTAATCGCGAGCACCTTGATGGGGGTTCCATCCACGAAGATCTGGTCTTCCTTAGCTTCAACATTTGCCGAAAGAGTCCCGTGCACCGAGTCGTACTTGAGCAGATAGGCGAGCGTTTTGGCATCCGTGAGATCGTTGATGGCAACGATTTGAAGATCTTTGTCACCCATGGAAGCGCGCAGCACGTTGCGTCCGATACGTCCGAATCCATTGATTCCAACACGAATGGCCATAGCGTATCCCCTACATGTAAATATATTGGTTTAATACACCCGGATGGTATAGCACGAACCGCAATAGTATCGACGCCGTCTCCTTCTTGTCAAGGCGCTTGGCTGACGTCCAAAATGAAGTAAGGCGGGTGAGGAGGCTCATGTGAGCGAGACATTATCTGAACATGCGGCGCAGGTGTTGGAGTGGCCACGGTTATTGGAAATGCTTGCGCAGCATGCACAATCCGGCATGGGAGCCGCTCAATGCCGGTCGCTTCCCTTGTCGAGCGACCTCGCGGATGCGTGCCAGCGTCAACAAGAGACGACCGAGATGGTGAGTTTGCTGGAGGGAGATAATTCGATGCCAGCGCTCGCCTTTCCCGATATTCGCGAACGGCTGGCTCGATCCAGAAAGGGTGGAGTGCTTGACGCCTGTGAGTTACGAGACTGTGCGGTTGTGTTGGCCCTCATGGCGGACGTACAGCGATATGTTGAGTCTCATACAGCCGAGACCCAGGTCCTGGCTCGAGTTTTGGCTCCGCTCCATGACACACAAAGCTTGTGCGGAATCCTGAGGGCTATCGAACGCGCGATCCAATCCGACGGTTCCATGAAAGATACGGCTTCGCCGGAGCTGCGGCGCCTGACTCACCAGGCTCAGGGGCTGAAGCAGGAGATGCGGCAGCATCTGGAGCAGATTCTTCACTCCAAGCGCTATGAGGACCTACTTCAAGAGTCGTATTTTGCCCAGCGCGAAGGACGCTATGTCGTGCCGGTGAAGACGGACATGCGGGGGAGAATCCCCGGGATCGTCCACGATGTGTCGGCCAGCGGGGCAACCGTTTTTGTGGAGCCGCGGGAGTTGGTCGAGCTGAACAATTCCATCAAGGTGGCGGATCTGGAGATTGAACGTGAGGTGCAGCGCATCTTGCGGGAACTGACCGCGCTGGTGGCCTCCAACGTGGATACGATTGAACAACTAATCGAGGTGCTGGCCGAATGTGATGTGATTAGAGCAAGAGCTGAGATGAGTCGCCGACTGAAGTGCAATCCTGTCGCATTGAACAGCGATGGCCGCATCATGCTCAAGCAGGCGCGGCATCCGCTGTTGCTCATCGCGAAAGATCAAGTAGTGGCGAATGACATTCAGTTGGATGAAACAGTCCGCGTTCTCGTGATCTCCGGGCCGAATACGGGCGGGAAGACCGTCACCCTCAAAATCGTCGGATTGTTCGCCCTCATGGCGCGAGCCGGACTGCACCTACCCTGTGCTTCTGAATCCGAGATGGCGTTGTTTATCGAGCTCTATGCGGACATCGGAGATGCTCAAGATTTGAGCCGCGATCTGTCCAGTTTTTCCGCTCACATGATGTACATGATCCGACTCCTTTCCGAGAGCATCTCCATGCCGAGGTTGCTCGCAGGTTCATCGCCGAACGCACTCGTGCTCCTCGATGAGCCGGTGACGTCAACTGATCCGCAAGAGGGGGCGGCGCTGGCGGAGGCGCTTCTCTGTCGTCTCGCCGAATTGAACATGAAAGTCGTGGCAACCACACATTACGGAGCGCTTAAGAAACTGGCGCAAACGACACCCGGGTTTGTGAATGCCAGCGTGGAGCTCGATGTGGATCGATTGGCGCCGACATATCGATTGTTCATGGGTCTTCCCGGCGGTTCATCGGCCCTGGAGATCGCCGGTCGCCTGGGCATGGATCACAGCATTTTGAATGATGCACGGAAGCGGTTATTACACGAAGACCGGCAACTCGACGAGCTGATGGTGGATTTACAGCGGATGCAACGTCAATTGGTTGAAGATAGCGAGAAGGCTCAACAAGCCAGGCAAGAAGCCGAACAAGCGGCTCGGGAAGCCCAAGTGCTTCGAGCGCAACTGCAAGAAGCTGAGCAGGAAGCTCGACGGGGGTTCAAGAAGAAACTCGGCGAACAGTTTCAACGGGCTCGGGCGGAGGTTCAGGCTACTGTCGACTCCTTAAAACGCGAACAGAAGCTGATCAAGGCCAAGGAGACGAAACAGCGGTTGCATGAGTTGGAGACGAAAGCCAGGCAGGAATTTGTGCCGGTCGGGCGGCCGATCCTACTTGAGCACCTTGGTATCGGCGATGCGGTAGAAATTGTCGGATTGGGGATAACGGGGAGTTTGTTGGAAACGACACAGGGAAAGAAATGCGTGCGGGTCAAGGTTGGAGAGGGTGAAATTTTGGCTACAGTTTCGAACCTCGTCGGTCTCGCGCATGAAGCCAGTACAGAAATAGCAGCACCGACTTCAGCGTCTGCAATTCTCCGACGAGTTTCGCCGAGCAATGGGTTAGGGCTCGATGAACAGACGGTTGTTGATGTGCGAGGTCAGGCTGTAGATGAAGCACTCGATCAGGTCGTCGCGGCGCTCGATCGGGCGGCACTTCAAGGCGCACCATACCTTCGTATCATCCATGGGCATGGAACAGGGCGTCTCAAATCGGCCTTGCGAGGATACCTCAAAAGTTCGCCCTATGTGGCGGAATTTCGTCCTGGGGACCGGACCGAGGGAGGTGATGGGGTGACGGTGGTGCGGATTCGGTAAAAAGGCAACGAGAAGGTAATCGGGTCGCGACCTAAGAGAGGTCTTTCCCTCGTTGAGACCGTGAATATATAACTGTGATACGCCGTAAGAGACTATGATTCGGATTTCCACTTTTATTAACGGCCTCCGTGACGCTGTTGTTCATCAGCACGGTGGTTGACCCAGACGAATGTCTTGGAGGTCATGCAACTTGGCTTCATGGCGCTGCTGCTTGGCGCAGCGGGGATAAGGGAAAACTGTTACAAGAAGATCGGATCCGATTCCTGGAGTATCCTTTCTGATCCACCATGGTATCTCACTAGATACGCCTGTTATTTTTGACAACAAGAGCTCGAGCCTCCGGAACCATTTCCCTAGATGGCTATTGAGCCGATAATGTATGGGTGCATTCCTTAACTCACACTCCGGTACTGATACAGGTATTCTGGCAAGATTGTTGCGTGTCTGTATCGCAGTAGGCAGATCATTGTAAGGCAATGCAATACGATGCCATGGTGCGGCTCTCGAGCACACCTTAGGAGGAGGTCTTTATGCGTACGTCAAAATTTGTCGGAACACATGGTCCGAAAGTCTCGCATGTGAAACGCCTCAGAGAACTGGAATATGAAAACTATCTACTCAAACTCCTCTATACAGATCTGTTGTGGAAGACTGCGGTATTGAAGGACGATCTCGTAAGAGGTGTGAAGGAATGCTGAGCGAGGGAAGCATTCCCTCTCCTATGATAGCGACTTCTCAGCACTTCGGATGGAGAGACGCGTGCTCCATTGTGCGATTTGGAGTTACTAGTGGACTGTAACAATTAGATCGGTAGTACCCTTGCGACCGTGGAAAACATGATGGTGGCTGTGAATATTGGATCTGTCAGAGATAAATCGCAGTCCCAAATTACTATCGAATTAACTGTTTACAGTCCACTAGAGCACATTAGGACACCAACCCAGTTCTCTACGTACATAGACACTGGCAAATATCGCATGCTATGGCAGCTTTACCCTTGGTTGAGAGTCACTTGCGATGGAGTTATGAAATGAATGTGGCGACTACAGTTTTCCGGTTTCCACTATTTCGTTTCCGTCTGTTGTCCCTCACAGCGTCTTCAGATACTCTACCAACGCATCCTTGTCTTTGTCCGGCAGGTCGGTTCCAAATGTGTGGCCTTGGTTGCCGCTGGCACGTTGACTCACATCGAACCTGGTTCCGATCCGCTCCACGTCCTCGCGCAATTGCTCCCGGTCGCGTTCATCGGTGAGTCCGATGGTGTCGGCTTCCTGTCTACTCGTCACGAAACCAACTTTGACGGGATTGTAAACATTGTAGCCGCGGAAGAAGACTTTGGGCCGCTTGTCGACCGGCTCCAACAGATCGCGCAGCGTCGGTATGGCTCCGTGATGCAGATACGGAGCTCGGAGCCAAATACCATCGAGGAAGGATGCGACGTAGCCGATCAGCGGCTCCTCGACGAGTCCCTTGCGTTCCAGCCCAAACCCGCCCACGACCTGGTTCGCTTTGATCGCCGCCTCTTTACTCCAGGTATCGAGCCTCTCTCGGTCGGTCCCCACTTCGGCGATCGGTACACGTGTTCCGGTTCGTTCGCTTGCGTGACACGACGCGCACGCCTGGTCAAACACAGTCTTGCCTGCTGCCGCTTTGGTCCCATCGATCGGGAAGGGGTACTTGGGTGGCGGATACTTGCCGAGGTATTCCTCAAACCAATCGATGTGGCTTAGAAATTCCGCCTTGCTCTTCGGCCTCGCACCAATCACCCCCAATGCTGAATCCATGATGACCGATCGGGCGTCGTGACTGTCACCGGCGAGGTTCATGAAGTGCCCTTTCTCAGGCTTGTACTTCTGCAAATTCCAAATGGACGGCATGTCGGTGGGGCCGACTGTGTCGTCCATCGGTTCCTCGATCATGAAGTATTTCGTGAGGTTCATCGCGTCATCGCGGCCTCGTCCCCATTCCGGAAAGTCCTTGCGATAGATCCACGCAAACTGTTGCTCACGCTCGAGTAACCGCTTCTTCGTGATGGGAATCAGCAGATAGCGATAGATCAGCTTGTCGGTCCAGCTCAGGTCCGCGACCAATCGGATTTCACTCATCAAGACGTCCGAATTGAAGCGAGGGTCCTTCGCGACATCGACAAGCAAACGAAAGAATGCCTCCAAATTGAGCGAATGATTCGGTCCGGCAATGACGAAGGTGGGCTTGTCGCTCGGCTTTGCTCGCCAGGCGGCGACATGGCAGGAGGCGCAGGTATTGCCGATACGCGCGAAACCGATGACACGCTTGGTGAAGCCGATCGGAATCTCTAGGCCCTCTTCCCACTGGATGCCGAGGGAAGCGTAGCCGCCAGGCCCCGGAAACTTGTCTGGAAAAACGCGTGGAATGATGTACCAGATCCAATAGGGAAGGCCCACTTCGTGTTCGGCGCCGATCGATCCGTACTTAAATCGCATGTCCGGATCGTTCGTGATCCATTGAGGAATGCCCTCGTCGCGGAAAAACTTGTACCATCCGACGTAGGCTCCAACCAGGCCGAGTAAGACCAACAGAAAGAGAATGATCTTCAGCTTTCCCATCTTGTTCGGGACATGGTTATGCGTCGGGATGTCCTTTCGTTTGGAAAACTGATCGAATGTAGAGGCGAGGTTCGTGGATCCGAGGTGGTCCGGAACGCTGGTCTCTGTATCGATAACATCTTTAGCCATGACCGAACTCCTTT
>JAICUC010000410.1 GCA_025936075.1 Nitrospira sp.
CATCGCCTCATGGAAGAATTTTATTATATGGTTTGTGAAAAGTATTCCGCACATTCGAGACAAAGGCGATCGCGCCGTTTGGGCTCGGCGATGCGGGGCAAAGATAGGTCGTTTGAAAGGAAGCATCAAATACAGGGTTTTGGCGATTTGATGCGTCCGGCCGAACCAAAGAACAATCGAAACCGTATTTCTATTCAATGATAGAGTTACTAAGAACAACATATAGACGATTAAAATCGATTCCTCTCTTTGTTTTTGGGACCATCACGCATGTCTCTACATCAAAGTCGGCCGTAGCGCTGACTTTCGACGATGGTCCTGACCCCGTTTTCACCCCTCGCCTTCTTGATATGTTGCAACAGCACCATGCGAAGGCGACGTTTTTCATGGTGGGTCAGGCTGCTGAGCGTCATCCCGATATTGTGAGGAAGGTGGCTGCCGCCGGACATGCGATCGGCAATCACTCCTGGGATCATCCTTCTTTCCCGTTGCTGACCGGTCGCGAACGGCGAGACCAGATCCGGGCATGCGCAAAAGCCATTGCTCCGTATGCGCAGCACATTTTCCGTCCTCCCTATGCAGACCAGAACCTGTTGTCGCGTCTCGATGCGTTGTGGCTTGGATATCAGGTCATTACCTATAATGTGACGGCTGTGGACTGGCTCGACCACGATGCAGACTGGATAAAAGGGCGGATTATGAGCCGGATTCAAAACGGCAGTATCATCCTTTTTCATGATTCGCTCTTTCGGCATGGAGAGGATCGATATGTCGATCGAGGACCGATGTTGAATGCGGTGGATACGCTTCTACAAGAACTGAGCGGGCGCCTCATCTTCATGACCGTTCCGGAGCTGCTCCGACAGGGGCGTCCTCAGCGGCGATACTGGCACAAACAAACCGACATCGATTTTCTGAACGGGCTCAAAGGGCAATATGGTGACGTGAGGCGATACTCAAAAGTCGGGTAGCAATACATCTTCGGGCCTCAGGACGAACGGACCGGACATTGGATTTCCGGACGCTGTCAGCCCGCGCCGAGCCTGCCGAAGCCACATCGAGTTTCCCCGCAACCTAGGAATTCTCTCCCAGCGATCCGGCATCCGAGGTCTTGAACGCAGCCCATTCGGCAGGTGGATCGAATTAGATTCACACTGTATCTGTTTAGCTCATCCGCCGGTCTTTCTCTCGAGTCTTAGACTCTCTCGCCGTTGAAAATCTTGCATAAAACTCATCGAGTTCGCGAGAAGGCAAGTGGCATATCCATTGCTTCCCCGGCAGGCATTACTGAGTCATCTTCCGGAGGCGTCGATGTCCAAGTCCCTTCTTGTAGCATCTTCCGTTGCCGTGCTGACCTTATCCGGGTGTTTTGCAAAGGTTCAGACTCTACCATCCCATTCCCAATCCGAGACGCCCGTCTTTGCATCGATCGAGGAGCCCGCCACGCTTGTGGGAATCGCTTTGTCGGGGGGAGGCAGTCGAGCCGCTACGTTCGCTGCCGGGGCGCTCGAAGCGCTGGCCGCTTATCCGGTCAAACAAAACGCGAAAACGGTCAGTCTCTTGGAGACCGTCACCCATATGTCGAGTGTCTCGGGAGGCAGCCTTGCCGCCGCGTATTTTGCCATGAAGAAACCGGGCAAGGAGGAGCGAGTCCTTCAAGGTTCGTCATTGTCCCCGGCCTATGAGAAATTTTTCTCAACCTTTCAACGTGACATGCAAATGAACTTCCAGGACCGAGCGTTGGCCCGTCAGCTGCTCTTCTTCCGTGCCTTCAATCCATCCAAGTTGGCGTATTCATTTGCCGAGATCTGGGACAGCCACTTTTTCCATGAACACACGTTTGTCTCGCTGTACGAGCGTGAGCAAAGAGGGGATACGCCTCGGATCATTCTCAATGGGACCATCTACAACACCGGGCGTAGGCTCGCGCTTACCACCCTGGGGCCGGATGATTTTCACTACGATTTCGCCGAACACTTACGAGAGAGTTTCGACCGGCGCGGCGTGAAGATGAGTCCCACCGGTCGGCAGGAGTTCGAGCGAAGTATCGCGACGGCTAAAAAGCAGTTCATGCCGTTCACGTTCGAGGACCTCGGCGTCGATCACCGTACCTTGCCGATTTCTTTGGCCGTCGCGTCCTCCGCATCGTTTCCGCCCATCGTGGGGCCTGTTACGTATTGGGCCGAGAGAGGGGACCGCTATATCCATGTCGGCGACGGCGGACTTTTCGACAATCTGGGAACCGAATCGCTCACCACCCTGTTCTTGAGCAAGATTCCGAACGATCCGCAGACCAACCAGCGCGGCCTGATCGTGGTTGTCGATTCGTCGTTCCCCTTTTCAGCGGGCGAGGAGTCATTAAACCGGAACACCAAAGGCTTCCAGGTATTTCGGAAAGACCCGGCGCGGATTGTTGGAATCATGGAAGCCAGGGCCAATGCCTATCAGACGATGCTGTGGCAGAGCTTACGCAGTCAGGACGTCTTGCTGCCCGACTATGACCATTTGAAGATCGTCGTTCTTCGCCACATCGACGCCCAATGGGAACGGGGCTATGAAGATCTCCCGGAGGTTTGCCGGAGTAGATTTTCGCACGCAGTGACCTCGAAACCGATTCAAGCGGCTGTAAGTCAGATTCCCACGCAGTTCAAGATCGAAGATGAGTGTGACGGCGCATTACTGATTCAGGCGGGCCGTCAGGTCGTGAACCAGCAGCGCGAATTGCTCGATCGTTTTTTCCACGGCACGAAACCTCCGGAGGCATTACG
>JAICUC010000309.1 GCA_025936075.1 Nitrospira sp.
CCACATCATCCATCTTCAAGGCATTGAGCGGCATGTAGGGCATGTAGGCTTCGTCGGGATCTTGAGTCAACGTGATGCCGGACGCCCTGGATATGGCGATGAATCCGCTGACCCCGTCTTCTCCGGCGCCCGTCAACAGCACCCCGACCACTCGTGGCCCGTGGGCCAGGGCTGCGGTGCGGAACAAGACATCGATCGCCGGCCTGGTACTGTGCTCCTTCGGACCGCGTTGAATCGCGATTCCTCGGGAGGTCAACACGACATGATGGTCGGGCGGAGCCAGATAAATGCGGCCGGTGTTGAGGACGGTTTCGTTCTCCGGTTCGATCATCGGCAAGACCGAGCGGCGACTCAGCACATGCGCCAGCTCTCCCTTCGCGGGAGAGCGATGGAGGACGACGCAGACGGCGGCCGCCATACGAGGCGGAAATGAGGCGAAAAGCTCCATCAATGTCACGACTCCGCCGGCCGACGCACCGATCACGATGATATCCCTTTTGATACGTTCGGAATTAATGACGGAACGCCCGATCTTGTATCGACCGAAGTCTCTGCGCTTACTGGAGGGCATGGGTCGCCTCGATCATCGCTCGAATCGCGAGGCAATGCTTCCTCACTTCGTTGATGCGTCGGCGCACCCCAGCTCGTTCGGCGCCCTTTGTTCGTTCGGAGCCCTTTGTCCTGTTCATCTCTTCGAGAAGATCCTGGTAGGCATACCCCATCTGTTTCAACAACAGCGCGGCCGACCACAGAGTCCGCTCCAATTGCGCTTCCTTGGCATAGAGCAAACTGGTCGGGCTATATCGATGATCCACCTGGCAGCAGTAGACGAGATGCCCTCTCGGTCCTTCCCGCTCGAACCGTAGAACACCGAAACAATCGGGGCAGGACAACGGCACCAACTGCGATTCACGGGTTGCGGAAAAGGGTGCTGTATTGGAAGCCGTACGAGGCCGCGTCTTCTTCATAGGCGCGCACGGTAAATGGAAGCATCAATGTGGGATACTAGGGATCACTCTAGGTTATCCTTCACCGTTAGAGAGCAGCTTATCGACACGGCTTACGACAATCTCTGGAATCGAGCTGGAGAACACCCCAGTAGGAGGGCTAGAATGGGTGAGTTAGGAAAACCGTTGGCTCTGCGGGCATGCCGACTTGCCCCCGGAAAGAAGCGACGATTTCAAGGGTAAGTTAGGGAGGTTCGATAGTGGACGAAGACCAACGCATTTCGCAAGGACAGGCCGATGCCGACCCCCAAGAAACCAGCGAGTGGCTCGATTCCTTGGAGTACGTGTTACAGGCGAAAGGCATCGAGCGGGCGACCTATCTGTTTGAACGGCTCCGTGATCGGCTAGGCCAACGAGGAGCGCGGATTGCCGGCTCTCCCAACACACCGTATATCAATACGATCCCTTCCGAGCGGGAGCCGGCCTATCCCGGCAACCTTGAGCTCGAGCGTCGCATCCGAAGTCTCGTTCGGTGGAACGCCCTCGCGATGGTCGTCAAGGCGAATAAAGAACATTCCGGCATCGGCGGGCATATTTCGACCTACGCTTCGGCGGCCACCTTATACGAGGTGGCCTTCAATCATTTTCTACAGGGCAAAGATTCCCCGCATGGCGGCGACCTCCTCTATGTCCAAGGACATGCCAGCCCTGGAATTTACGCGCGTGGCTATGTCGAGGGCCGGCTTTCAGAAGAGAGGCTGCATCACTTCCGGCGCGAAATCACGAGCGAGGGCAAAGGCTTGCCCTCCTATCCGCATCCTTGGCTGATGCCGGACTACTGGGAATTTCCGACCGTCTCGATGGGCCTGGGCCCGATCATGTCGATCTATCAGGCGCGTTTCAACCGATACCTACGGGATCGCGGGCTGAAAGATACCGACCAACAGCGCGTATGGGCCTTCGTCGGCGACGGTGAAATGGATGAGCCGGAGAGCATGGCTGCGCTGACGCTCGCCGCCCGCGAGCAGCTGGACAATTTGATATGGGTCGTCAACTGCAATCTTCAGCGCCTGGACGGCCCGGTCCGCGGCAACGGCAAGATCATCCAGGAACTCGAATCCATCTTCCGAGGCGCCGGTTGGAATGTCATCAAGGTGGTGTGGGGAAGCGATTGGGACCCGTTGTTGGCGCAGGACGACGAAGGTCTGCTGGTGAGGCGGATGGGCGAGGTCGTGGACGGCTGGTATCAGAAATATACGGTGGAAGGCGGCGCCTTCGCGCGGAAACATTTCTTCGGCGCCGATCCCCGTCTGCTGCAAATGGTGGCCTCCTATTCCGACGAACAAATCCACAAACTGCTGCGCGGCGGTCACGATCCACGGAAAGTCTACGCCGCCTACAAGGCCGCCGTGGAACACCGAGGTCAACCGACCGTGATTCTCGCGAAGACGATCAAAGGGTACGGCCTGGGAGAGGCCGGAGAAGGCCGCAACATCACCCATCAGCAGAAAAAGATGAATGAGCGGGAGTTGCGCGAATTCCGCACGCGATTCAGCGTGCCCGTCTCGGATGAACAACTCGCTTCGACGCCGTTTTTCCGTCCGCCTGCCGACAGTCCGGAAGCGACCTACCTCGCCGAGCGGATCAAGACCATGGGGGGTTCACTTCCGAAGCGGCAGGTGAAGGTCGAGCCGTTGGAGACGCCGGGCCTCGATCAGTTCAAGGAATTTCTCGAAGGATCGGGAGACCGTGCCGCCTCCACGACGATGGGCTTCGCCCGCATGTTGGGCCGCCTATTGGGCCACAAGCCGTTCGGCAAACATCTCGTGCCCATCATTCCCGATGAAGCGCGTACGTTCGGGCTTGAGGCGCTGTTTCGTCAATATGGCATTTATTCTCACCTCGGTCAGCTCTATGAACCGGCGGACAAAAGTTCCCTGCTCTATTACTTCGAATCCACGAACGGTCAGATCCTTGAAGAAGGCATCACCGAAGCCGGCGCGATGTCTTCCTTCATCGCCGCCGCCACAGCCTATGCGACACATGGACTCAATACGATTCCCTTGTACATCTTTTACTCGATGTTCGGATTCCAGCGAATCGGGGACTTGATGTGGGCCGCCTCGGACATGCGCGCCCGTGGCTTTCTATTGGGGGCTACAGCGGGGCGTACGACGTTGGAGGGCGAAGGTTTGCAACACCAGGACGGGCACAGCCATTTACTGGCTCATGCGTATCCGACGATCGCCGCCTATGACCCGGCATTTATGTTCGAGCTCGCCGTCATTCTGCAGGACGGGCTCAAGCGGATGTATCAGCGTCAGGAGGATCGGTTGTATTACATCACGCTCTACAACGAACCCTATCCCATGCCGGCCATGCCGCCTGACACAGAAGAGGGAATACTCGAAGGTATGTACTGCTTCCGTCCGGCGCCCAAAAAAGCCACGCACAACGCCCGGTTGTTGGCGAGCGGACCGCTCGTCAACGAAGCGGTCAAGGCGCAAGATGTGTTGCTGGAACGCTACGGCGTGGCGGCGGACGTATGGAGTGTGACGAGTTATAAGATGTTGCGGATGCGGGCGCTTGAAGCCGAGCGGTGGAACATGCGGCATCCGGACGAGCCGCCGCGAACGAGTTATCTTCAGCAGACTGCCGAAACGTTTCAGGGTCCCAGCGTGGCGGTGAGCGACTATGTTCGCATGGTTCCCCAGCAGATCGCTCCATGGATACCGGGAGGCCTGCTGACACTCGGGACCGATGGATTCGGCCGGAGCGATACCCGCAAGGCCCTGCGCCGGTTCTTCGAGATCGATGCCGAGCATCTCGTCGTGGCGGCACTCTACGCTCTTCATCGCCGAGACGGATCCGTCAACGCGCAGACCGTTCGCCAAGCCGCGAAAGATCTTGATATTCACACACCCGACCAGGCACCCTGGCAGCATTAGAGTAGTGAGTGCTGAGGACTGAGTGCTGAGGTCCGCGACGCGAGGAATAACGAGGCGCACGGTGCGATGAATAAAGAGTACCGCGTTTGTGCGCGCCGGCGAGTCGGTGAGCCGATTCTCTTCCGTTTGCGGCCGCCCGCGAGGTCCACGACGCGAAGAATAATGAGCGTCACGCCTGTGGACGCCGGTGAGGCGGCGGTGTCTTCGTGAGCGGGCCGTGTCCCGTGAGCGCCCAGTGTCCGAACTAGTTAGCTGAGGAAAGATCCATGAAAGTGGAACTACCGTTTCTCGCTGAAGGAATTGAAGGTGGCGATGTCGTCATGGTCCTGGTCCACGAAGGCGATCAGGTCAGCGAAGGCCAAGCGTTGATCGAGTTGGAGACCGAC
>JAICUC010000162.1 GCA_025936075.1 Nitrospira sp.
GTACGGGCGCCACTTGCGCAGCACCCGGCGGACCTGGTCATAGTCCGGTGGTCGTTTCAGTCGCAACCAGCGGTGGAGACCCTTCTGAGCCCCGACATCATCGCCCGGAAACTGGTGGATCCGTCCGAGGCCCCGCAGCAGCGTGTACTCAGCGGTCCAACGCCCCACTCCTCGCAACGTCATCAACCGGTGTATTGTCTCGGCGTCATCCATGGTTGCGACACTATCGAGATCGAATGCGCCTTCTCTCATCGCTCGGGCCGCATCAATGACGGCCTGTCCCTTGTTTCGGCTATAGCCCAGTGCTCTCAACGCTTGGACCTCGACCTCGCCCAGATCGTCGGGACGTGGAAACGCACGGCCTTCGTTGTGGCTCCCTAACCCGTAGCGCTCCGTCAAGCGATTCAACAGAGTGATCCCGACAGTCAAGCTGAGTTGCTGGCAGGCGATCGCGGTGACCAATGCTTCAAACACACTGGGAAAACGAGGCGGTTTCATCCCGAGAAAACGTCGTGCCAACTGATGCAGTTTCGCTTCCTGCGACGCCAACCGATAAAACTTGCGAAGATCCACCCGGAGACCTAACAATCGGTCTAATGCAGCCGTCACGCCGGCCTTTGCCTTCGACGGCAAGCTGGCACCAGTAACGGTGACGGTTAGCGTGGTATTCCGCTGTAAGACGGCCGCCTGAACCGGCATGGCATTCACGACGAGTGTCCGTCTGTAGATCCCTTCTTCCCAACGATCCATGGTATTGTTCGGACGCCGTCGCAATGCCCAAACCGTCAGATCAAGCCGAAAGGGTTGCACCGGACGCAATGTGAAAGCGATCTCCTGCATGGTTCAGGCGTAGTTGTTTGTCCAGACGCGCTGATCAGGCTTGGCCCATCTTCTAAAGGGGTCCCAACTCACACCGAAGACCGTCATAGGACGGTCTCCATCTTCGTCAGCGCTGAGTCAGCGTCCGGTCGGTCCCGTAACTCATTGACTCCCATGTCGACCTCATAGAGCCTCTCGTGGCACCGCGGGTCCAAGTAGCGCGGAGTCACTCCGAGCTGTATGACCACACCGTTCTCTTTCTTCACAATCAAATCTCCTCATGCATGCATCGATACGACGGTCGCTCGGCTTTGTCATCCAAACGAGTCATGATCCGATCATACCCCTCTGTATCGTCTGGATGAGACGGATCAGCGGCGCCGGATAGAGGCCGAGCCAGAACAAGAATCCGCTGAGCGCGGCGAGCACCAGACCGTCGGCATATGAAACTTGTGGAGCCTGAGCTGTATCAGCCGGGCGAACGCGGCGACGCCCGTCGGCGGCCATGACGACGATCACCCGCAAATAATAGAACAGGCCGATCACGCTATTGCCGACGAGCAGTACGATCAGCACCCACAGGGAGGACTCGACTCCCGCGGCGATCACGTAAAACTTGCCGATGAAACCGGCCGTCAGCGGGATCCCGGCAAGCGACAGCAACATGATGGTGAAGACCCCGGCGAGCCACGGCTGCTTCCAGAACAGAGACCGGTAGTCGTCCAGCGCCTCGGCTTCGCTTCCCGGCTTGGACAAGACGCTGACGACGCCGAATGCGCCGAGGGTCGTGACAAAATAGGCGGTCAGATAGAACGTCACTGCTTCGGCCGCCAAAGGGCCGGCGGCCAGAAACGCGACCAATAGATACCCGAGATGAGCGATCGAGGAATAGGCGAGCAGACGCTTGATGTTGTCCTGCAGCAATGCCAGTAGATTGCCCGCGAACATGGACAAGACTGCGATTCCCGCCATAGCCCACCAGAGCATCTCGGAGCGAAAGGCCGCAATCTCCACGAAATAGCGGAGCAGGAGCGCGACCATGGCGCCTTTCGAGACGGTTGCGACGAAGGCCGTCACTGGAGCCGGCGCGCCTTGGTACACATCCGGCGCCCACATATGGAACGGCACCAGGGCCAGCTTGAAGCCCACCCCAGTCAGAATCAGCATCAGACCGACAAGAACGGTCGAGGGAAACGCGGCCGTGCCGGCCAAGGCCGCGGTGCGGACAAACTCCATCGTGCCGGACTGGAAGTAGATCAGGGCCATCCCGAACAACAGGAACGCCGAGGAGGTGCCCGACAGAATCAAGTATTTGATGCCGGCTTCGAGCGGGCGGCTGTCGGTGCGCACATACGCGATGAGGACGTACAGAGACACGCTGAGCAATTCCAGTCCGAGAAAGAAGGCGGCGAAATGCGACGCGGCCGCCAACGTCATGGCCCCCAGAGTCGCGAACAGCAGGAGCGCGTAGAACTCCTCGCGCTGGCCTTCCTGTTTCTCCAGGTATCCGTAGGACAGAATCGTTACGGCGAGGCTCGCGGCCAGAATGAGTCCGGCGTAAAAGAGCGCGTAGGTATCGATACGAAGCAGCGGCGTGACTTGGCGGGGCGCGACCCCGGCTGCGACGGGGAGCGTGAAACACGCCACGGTCAATCCCAGCGAAGTCACGACCGCGACAAACCTGTGATCGCGATGAAACGCCGCGAGCAACAGCACGCCCAGCGACGACAGCGCCGTCACCAGCAACGGAAGCAGCGCGATGAAATCTTCGGGGGCCATGCGTTATCTCCTCGAGATGAGGACGGTCACCTCGCCGAATCCGCGCAGGTTCTGGAGAGCCTGCCCCGCAGTGTCGAGGACCGGCTGCGGATAGAGACCCAACCAGACCTGCACGGCGATCATGGCGCCCAATGTGACCAGATCGCGTGTCGAGAGATCCGGCGCCGTCCAGCTTTCGCCGGCCGGGCCGTGAAATATCCGCTGCATGATCGCCAAGGAATAGATGACGGCGGCCACGAGACCCAAGGCGGCGAGCACGGTCACGAGCACATTGGCCCGATAACTTCCCAGCAGCACCAGAAACTCGCCGAGGAAGTTTCCCGATCCGGGCAGCCCCAGGGAGGCGATTGAAAACACGAGCGTGATGGCGCCGAATCGAGGAACGGTCGCCCATAGGCCACCCATGCGGCGCATGTCGCGGGTGCCCAGGCGCTCCTGCAGCGCGCCCGCCAGGATGAACAGGGCGCCGGTCGTGATCCCATGAGCGAGCATCTGCATGACCGCTCCTTCCAGCGCGATGGCATTCCAGGAAAAGACGCCGAGGAGCACGAATCCCAAGTGGCTGATGCTGCTGTAGGCCACGAGTCGCTTGAGATCGGTTTGCGCGAAAGCCAGCACCGCTCCATAAAGAATTCCGACCATGCCCAACACCATCGCGACCGGCGCGAACGCCTGAGCAGCGTCGGGGAAAAGCGGCACCGCGAACCGGATCAAGCCGTAGGCGCCGGTCTTCAACAGAAGCCCCGCAAGAATCACGCTTCCACCGGTCGGCGCTTCGGTATGCGCGTCGGGAAGCCAGGCGTGGAACGGCACGGCCGGGAGTTTCACCGCGAAGGCGGCGAAGAATCCCAACATCAACCACAAAGCCACGGTCTGGTCCATCGTGGTGCCGAGCAATTGCTGGTAGTCGAACGTCACCACGCCGGTCTGCTGAGTATGGATAAACGTCAGACCTAAAATGGCGATCAGCATCAGCAGGCTGCCGGCCTGCGTGAAGAGGAAAAATTTGACGGCCGCATACACACGATGCTCGTGGCCCCAAACACTGATCAAAAAATACATGGGTACCAACATCACTTCCCAGAAGACGAAAAACAGAAACAGGTCCATGGCGAGGAAGACACCGAGCACGCCGGCCAAGACCCACAGTAAATTGAAGTAAAAAAATCCGGCGCGTTCACGGATTTCGGTCCAGGAGGCCGCCACCGCCGTGACGCCGAGAAAAATGGTCAACAGCACGAGGAGCAAGCTGAGCCCGTCCAACGCCAGATGAAATGTGATGCCGAAGCGAGGAATCCAGGGTATGCTCAGGTCGGCGAGCCAGACTCCCTGGTTCGAAAGTGACACTGTGGCTTCTCGCTCAGTCCAGAGGATGAGCGCCAGGACAAGATCGATCGCCAACGCGCCCAGCGCGATCCAGCGTGACCACTGCGATTCACGCCGTTCGAGCATCCAGGCAACCGGGCCTGCCGCAAGCAAGAGGACAATCAGCCAGACAAGGATCATGAGAGCACCACCAAGGCGACGATCACGACTGAGCCCGCGGCGAGGATCGCCGCATACCAACGGACCTGCCCTGTTTGCGTCCGGTGGAGCACGGCAAAGAACTGCCGGATCAGCCAGGCCAGACCGCTGTAGACTTGATCGATCAGATCGTCCTTGTTGGCCTGCGCCACCCAGAGGAATGGACGCACGAACCATGTGTCGTACAGACGATCGAAGCCCCAGCCCTCGATCCAAAATCGGGACAGGGCGCTTCCCCATGCCGTCCCTATCACTGCCGTGACCAAGCCGGGACGGCGCAAAAACAGGACGTACGCGACGGAGATCCCAAGCAAGGCGGCGAGCATCGTCACGATCTGTAACGCCGATTCAGTCGTGACGGAGGTCGCCGTCTCAAAGGACGGGAGAACCGAGTGTGTGAACTCACTGAACAGGGACACATCACCGAGAACCCTCGGTACCTCCAGAAATCCGGCGACCAGCGAACCTGCCGCAAGCACGATCAGCGGGCCCTTCATCATCAAGCCGGGTCTTGAGCCGGCTTCCGCCTTGGCTTCTCCGAAGAAGACGTTGAACACGAGACGAAAACTGTACAGCGCCGTGAGGAAGGCTCCGCACAGGCCGGCGCCCCAGAGCCAAGGACTCCCGAGCGGCGAAGCCCAGGCTTCCCACAGAATCCAGTCTTTGCTGTAGAAACCGGCGGTTACCAGCGGAAACCCGGCCAGTGAGGCCGCACCGATGAGGAACGTCCAGAAGGTCACAGGCAGCGCGTGCCGCAAGCCGCCCATTCTGTAGATGTCATGTTCTTCGTGGAGACTCCGGATTACGACGCCGGCCGCCAAAAACAGCAGTGCCTTGAAGAAGGCATGGGTGGTGAAATGAAAGAGCGCCGCCGCCCAGGCTCCGACCCCGAGCGCGAGAAACATGTAGCCGATCTGGCTGATCGTTGAGTAAGCCAGCACGCGTTTAATATCCCGCTGCACCAGAGCGCTGCAGGCGGCCAACAGCAGCGTCACGGCGCCGATTACGGCCACGGCGGCCTGGGCAGTCGGTGCCAGACTGTACAAGACGTGGGTACGCGCGATGAGGTACATGCCGGCGGTCACCATCGTGGCGGCATGAATGAGCGCGCTCACCGGTGTCGGGCCGGCCATGGCGTCGGGAAGCCAGGTCTGCAGCGGGAGTTGAGCCGATTTGCCGATCGCCCCGCCGAGCAGCAAGAAGGCCGCGATCGTCGCGAGGCCTGAGCCGACCGGCCACTGTTCAGCCGCGCGTGCCATGAGATCCTGAATGTTCAACGTGCCGAGATGCGTGAGCAACACAAACAGCCCGATCGCCAGCGCGACGTCGCCGAGCCTCGTTACAATGAAGGCCTTTTGGGCCGCTGCGCCGTTGGCCGGGTCGCGATACCAGAACCCGATCAACAAGTAACTACAGAGCCCCACTCCTTCCCAGCCGAGGTACAAGAGCAACAGATTGTCGGCCAGCACTAAGGTGAGCATCGCGACAACAAACAGGTTCATGTACGCGAAGAAGCGCCGGTATCCGCTGTCATTCTCACCCGCCTGCCCCGCGGGCGCCGAGACGCCCGCCTGCCCGATTCCACCCGCCCGCCCCAAGCCGGCCGGGGCCGGCTCCTTCCCGTGGTCGAGCATGAACTCGGCGGAATACAGATGAATGAGGAAGCCGACCAGGGTGATGACCAGCATCATCACCAACGACAGTGAGTCCAAGTAGAAGCCGATGGTCGGGCCGAAGCCGGAGATCTGCAGCCAGGTCCACAGTATTTGATCGTAGGGCCGACCGGGCGTACCCGATAGTCCGGTGAAGGCGAATCCGACGAGTCCGGCCACGGCCAACGACAGGCCCACCGACCCGACTCCGATCAGCGCGATCGTCCTTCTCGAGAACCATCCGCCGGCCACGGCCAAGGCCAGGAATCCGAGGAGGGGAAGCGCTGGAACCAACCAGAGGAGATCGAGCATCTCAGCCCCACAGGTGGGACATCGTGTCGGCATCGAGCGTTTTGAAGTGCCGGTAGAGCTGCAACACCAGCGCCAGACCGACGGACACCTCCGCCGCCGCCAATGTCAGAATAAAGAGAAACATGACCTGCCCATCCGCTTGTCCCCAGTGAGCTCCCGCCACGATGAACGCCAGCCCCGCGGCGTTCAACATGATTTCAACCGACATCAACATGAAGATGAGGTTTCGTCGAACCAGGAGCCCGATCAGTCCGAACGCGAACAACACCCCGGCCAGCAACATGCCATGGACCAGTGGAATCGACAGAGACACAGCGTTCACCTCAGGCGTCCTCGCTCTTCAAATGTCGTCCCAAATGATAGGCGCCGACCAGCCCCGGCAGCAGGAGCATGGAGGCCAGTTCGACTCCGATCAGGTAGGGACCAAGCAGCACGATGCTCACCTGTTTGGGAGTCTGAGCCGTGATGCCGCCGGCCTGATTCAGGATTCCGGAGCCGAACAGATAGAGCAATTCCCCGACGAGGGTCGCCGACAGGATCGACGGCCCGATCCACATTCTCGGCGTGAGCCAGCCCGCTTCCTGCTCGATCGCCCGATGTCCGAGATTCAGCATCATGACCACGAAGACGAACAGGACCATGATGGCGCCGGCGTAAATAATGATCTCCAACATGGCGATGAACGGCGCGCCGAAAATGAAGAAGACCACGGCCACGGCCAGAAACGACACGATCAAGTACAGCAGCGCATGCACCGCATTCAAACTGGTGATCACGAGGCCGGTCGAAACAGCCGCCACCAGCGCCGCCAGATAGAATGCTCCCGTCATGGCATCAGACTCCGCACATCGACCGGCGCGGCTTCGTGCTCGGCCTCGCCCTTGTCCTTCCCGCCGATCCGGACGCCGGAGACGCGGTAAAAGTTGTAATCTGGATATTTGCCGGTCCCGCTGATCAAGAGATCTTCCTTCTCATAGACGAGGTTCCGTCGGTCGTGCTCGCTCATCTCGAAGTCGGTGGTGAGCTGGATCGCATAGGTCGGACAGGCTTCCTCGCAGTACCCGCAGAAAATGCACCGGGAAAAGTTGATGCGGAACCATGCCGGATAGCGACGTCCATGCTCGTCTTCCGTCGCTTGGAGCGCGATGCAGTCCACCGGGCAGGCGACCGAGCAGAGATAACAGCCGACGCAGCGCTCCTCCCCATCCGGATCGCGCGACAAAATAATTCGCCCTCTCCATCGCGGAGGCAGGTACGGCTTCTCGTCCGGATACTGAATGGTCACAGGGCGCTTGAACATGTGAAGAAAGACCAGCCAGATTCCTTTCAACAGTTTCAGCATGTCGACCTCATTTCGACGGATGACCGACCAACACCAGCGCCCCGGTGACCGTAAGATTCACCAACGCCAGCGGCAGCATGACCTTCCAGCCGAACGCCATGAGCTGATCGAACCGCAGGCGTGGGAGCGCGGCCCGCAGCAGGATAAACAGACAAATGAACAAGAAGGTCTTGATCCAGAACCAGACCGCCGGCGGCAGCCAGGGGCCTTGCCAGCCTCCGAAGAACAGCACCGTGATCATGGCTGA
>JAICUC010000236.1 GCA_025936075.1 Nitrospira sp.
ATCCGTCTGGGGTGACAGTCGAATGGCCTTCTTCTTCGAGCAATAGGTCTCGTAAAATTGCTCCAAGATTTGACGACGCTGAGACAAGGGCGCCGACATCAGCGTCTGATTGTGCTCTGTCTCGAGAATGTCGAAGATCACCAATGTCGCGGGTTGTTGCTGGGCCAGCATACGAACCCGGCTGGCCGCCGGATGCAGGCGCATCTGCAGATCTGAAAATGAATACCCCTTCTTACCTTCGACCAGTAGTTCTCCGTCGAGGAGAAATGTCTTGGCTGCGAGCTTCTCAAGCAGGCCTACGATGTCGGGGAAATATCGCTCCAGCGGCCTTCCGGATTTGGACCGCAACGTCACGGTTGGATCTCGCTTGTGCGCCAAGCAGCGAAAGCCGTCCCATTTCGGCTCATACCGCCACTCCTCCCCTTTCGGTAACTCACCGACGAGCAATGCTTCCATCGGGAACAGTGTTTTTTCCGCCATGCGTGTCACCCTTGCTATAGTACTTTTGGCAACTGCTGCTTCGGGGGTGCCTTCTGTGGTGTGCGGCGTTTGATCCGTTCCAGAACCGCCTCTATGTGGAATTGGTCGGCACTTTTTAGGGCAGTCAGTTCACGCCACTTCAACGGCACAGCGACCGGCGCCCCCGGACGGGCGCGCAATGAATAGCCGGCAATACCCGTGGCGGTATAATCATTCCGGAAGAAATCGATTAAAATTTTCCCGATGCGCTTGGATTTGGTGATCGTCGCAACGTATGTGTCCGGCGCCTCTCGTACCATCGTCTGAGCCAGGGTCCTTGCCCAGTCTTTGACCTGCTCCCAGCTGTCGGTTGGAGCCAACGACGCCACGACATGCAGCCCCTTGCCACCCGTGCATTTCAACGCGCTGTCTAGTCCGGTCTGTTTGAGCCGATCCCGGATATCACAGGCCGCTTGTTTGACCTCCGAAAACGGCACGGTGGGGTCCGGGTCCAGGTCGAAAATCATCCGATCCGGAGTATGGACATGGTCGATCGTGGCACCCCAGGGATGTATTTCGATGACTCCCATCTGGATCATCTCCATGATCCCCTTTTCGTCCTTCACATAGATGTATTTGTAGCTCCTACCTTTATACTTCCACACAAACGGGTGAACCTCCGTACCCAATCCAAAGCCGAGATTTCGCTGATAAAAACAGTCGGCGGTAATGCCGCTCGGACATCTCAACAAACTGATAGGACGGTCTCGTATTTCCTCCAAGAGAAAGGGCGCGACGGCTGCATAGTATCGAGCCACTTCTCCTTTAGTGATCGCGCCCGCTTCAAATACAATCCGGCCGGGATGTGTGATCGTCACACCGTGCAAAGTCAGTGCAGATTCATCGACGCTGGCTTTCTTCATGAACACCTGTCCAGCATGGTCTTTACCTTCCCCGTCCGCGTATGCCGAAATGCTTCCGGCTGATTTAGTGTATGTGGCGAGGTAGAGGTTGTGGCCTAGCGAAAGTCCCAGCCGTCGCAGAATCTACGATGACCGTCGTCATGAATGGAATAAGTATCCGTGCAGGGTATCCGATTGGGAACAGGTGGCAGGAATATGGGAACGATTACCGCAACGGCGCCCATCATGTTCTTCTTGCCAAACGCCACAACGGCAGGCGGATGCAGTCCCAATCAGGAGGTAACCGAGTCTTCCTTCCTCTGAATGAGCATTCTGTAATAAGGTTCGAAGACCCCGAGTCCCCGATCAAGTTCCAGCGTCTCTTCATAACCGTCCTCGGTGGGAATCAGCACTTTGCGAGCGGCCATGGCAGGCACGTGGTGCGGCACACGATCCGCAAACATCAGCCGCCTCTCCTCGATGACGATGTGAAACTCATGGATTCCCCCACCATCCGTGTAAGCTCGACTCACCAGTGCTCCAGTCGCCTCGTCCGGTCCGAGGACAATAAAAACCTGATGCCGATCCCATAAACCATTCTTTGTGCGATACGTCGCAGCCATCCGAAGACTTAGGAAACGCCCTCCGGCCTCCCAACTTCCTACGACCTCTTTTTGGATCGATCGTTGCTCAAAAGGCAACTCAACCGCTCCTTCGAAATGTCCCACAAGGAAACGGACGGATTCGAGTGCCGCGCTGGGCTTTTCCGGTTGATGAATTGGATCGAACCGGAACGGTTGCGCCGTCCCGGCATCGACGAGCAAGGTCTTCGCTTGAGAGGCTCGTCGAGCAAAGCCCAAGACAGCCTCCCAGTCTCGATGCTGGACGAACTGAGCAAAGAATTCACATCCGTGACCTATACGCAGTAAGGCTACGGGCGCTTGTTTGCAGGGCCCTTGGCAAGCCGTGGGTGAAATGCGGCAGCCGATGCGTTCCGCTTCACGTAGTAACACATTGGAAGTGGCATCAAAACGTCTTCGTTGCCGGCAGGGCTCCCCGTCACAGAGAAATAAATGGGCGTCTCCTTGGACAAAGTGCCGTGTCGCACGCTCAAGTGATGCATCGAATTCCTTCGCGGTATGCGCGATCCCTTTGGACTCGACATAACGGCGAAGATCTGCGACCGCCTCATCCGTATAGAAGCCAAGACCGCTCACGACCAGCGCAAGGGTGAGACTATCGAGCGACGACGTGTCAGATTGACCGGCGGACTGCTCTGACATCACGCTCTCCTTATCCAGCGTGTGCTTCACACAGAATCCTTTCGAGCCGACGAGACAGATACAACAGCGGTCATGTGCTTGCGTCGTCCGGCCTCATCTGTTGCTCCAGTTCGCCCGGCTGGAGGATGCCGCACTGGTAGAGCATGTCAATCAGGGCCTGTGTATAGTGTTCGTAGTACTCCCACGTGGCTCGCCCGGTGCAAGCCTTCTCTTCCCAAGCAGCAATGGCGTGAATCAGCTTGTGCCTGAAGTCCTCCCACTCGAAATGTCCCTCTTTCGATAATGCCAATGCCAGGCCAAATACCGTGCGTTGCCAATCTTCGCTGAAGAACAGCTTTCCCTCGCTACGCGGCGGTGAATCGGGTTGCCCGAGCATCTGCGTCGCGGCATATTCTTCGAATCGAGTAAACATCGGGATGCCTTAGGCAGGGGGCGGAGAAGGAACCAGCGCCACTCCCATCATGGCTTCCGGTGTGACCAGTGCGGCGAGTTGTTCCTCGTTCAGATGTTCAGAGTGAGCCGGCCGTTCAGGAATGACGAACCAGCGGATCTGGGCGCTGCTGTCCCATACCTTGACTTCCTTGTCTTCCGAAATCGTCACACCGAACTCACGGAGTACCGCGCGTGGTTCACGCACACCGCGAGAACGGAACACCGGATCTTTGTACCAGTAAGGTGGTAGCCCCAGCACTGGCCATGGATAGCATGAGCACAGGGTGCAGATGATCAGATTGTGCACCGTCACACTGTTGGCGACCGCCTTCATATGCTCGCCTTCGGCGCCGGTCATCCCCGGAAATTGAAGCTCAGCGATGGCCTTCGGAGTATCTTCCAACAATCGAGCTTTGTATTCCGCGTCAACCCATGCCCGCGCCACGATACGGGCACCATTAAATGGTCCGGCAACGGTTTCAAAATGACGAAGCACTGCATCGACAGAATCGCTGCCTAGCACGCCCTTTTTGATCAGCAGCGCTTCCAGCGCGCGGACTTTGGCGGCGCTGGCAGCCTCGCGATCCTTATCGTATTCAAAGAGTGAAGACATGCGAGATCCCTCGCCTACATTGAATGGACAGGTTTTAGATAGGCTTCAAAAAGATCGGCATAAATGACCGTGTTCGGTTCACTTTTATCCGGTCCCCAAATGTCAGAGGCTAGAAACGACACGCCATACACATGCTGCGGCCCATCCAGGCCATCCGGCCCGGTCGACACAAAGTATTCGAACGCCCCCGGGTACACTTCGGTGACCGTTCCCTTCTTGTTACGCAAAAAACCCGGCAGCCTGGTGTGATCAGCGGCTTCCGGATCTGCGACATAGACCGTATCCCCAACAGCAAAGCGAACCTGGTCTACGGGCGCGCGCAGACCGGAGTCGCCATGATGGAGGTACCGGACCACCTGTTCCTTCAGCGCGGGGTTGGGCTGCTCGGGGAGTGGGGAATCCGGATGGGCCCGGTAATGTTCCGTCAATGTCGCCAATTCCTGAGCCGTCACATAGCCGCGATCAATAAAAAACTGACTGATACCCATCAGCCATTTTTCATAGTAGCGATATTTGAAATATTCGAAGGGCTGCATGTTTTCAGCGCCGATACGCAGCGAAGCCCAAGTCCACGTGTCCTTGAACGCCGTTGGGACTTCCGAGAGTGGGTATTTCGGGAGAGACTTATCCAAGTGGACGCTTTCGGCCATCATCACGGTGTGGATGCCAAAGATGCGCTTTTCCCACTCCGCCATAAATACTTTTTTCTCAAAGAAATTAACCGGCCCGAGATTTTCCAGACCGCCGAGGTAATGTTGAAGTCTCATGATGCGCTCCGACTACACGACAGGATGGGCGACAGGACGACGAGATACGTCGCGTACGCAATCGAGGAAACCGCTCCGCAATGCGGCATCATCGAGATGGCGGCCGATGAACACGAAGCGGCTCTGGCGCGCCTCGTCAGACTGCCAGGGTCGGCCCGGCTTCGCGTCCAACAGCATGTGTACGCTGTGAAAATAGAACTGTCTCGCCTCGCCATGAAAATTCAACACCCCTTTCATGCGCATGAGCTGTTGCCCCTGCTGTTGAACGAGTTGATTGACCCATCGATTGAAGCGGTCCGGGTCAAGCGGATCGCCGGTTTCAACAGCGCAGGAGGTAATTGAACTATCATGTTCATGGTCATGTGCGTCCTGCAGAATACCAGGTTCGATGGCGAGCAGATTCGGCAATGAGAACCGGTGCACACCGAGCAGACCGTCGGCGGCCACTTCGGAATGTACAGTTCGGACAAAAGTCGCTATCGGGTTGAGGGTACGCAGATCCCGTTCCAATGGTGCGATATCATCAGGGTCCAACAGATCGACTTTGTTCAGCACAATCAGGTCGGCAAAGGCAATCTGTTCCCGCGCAACCCCATCGTCGATCTGACGTGTGAAATTGGCGGCATCAACCAGCGTCACGACGGATTCCAGTTCGACGCGGGTCAACAGATCGGTGTCTGCCAGAAAGGTCTGTAGCACCGGCGCCGGGTCGGCCAGTCCTGAGGTCTCAACGATCAAACGATCCAGTTGGCGGTGACTGCGTTCTAACAGGAGCTTCACACCTGCCACGAGGTCGGTGCGTACGGTACAGCAGATGCAGCCGTTGCGTATCTCTATCAAAGCTTCTTCGTCGGCAACGATGAGGTCGCCATCAACCCCCACTTCTCCAAATTCATTGACGATCACGCCGATTTCTCCGCCGGCTTTGTACGCGAGCAAATGATTGACGAGAGTCGTCTTGCCGGCACCAAGATACCCGGAGATAACGGTCACAGGTATTTTCTTTGTAACCATATGATATGAGCTGGGCGAAGCATCACGCCTTCAGGAAGAAGGGACGGCAATATTTTGTGACAGCCCATGTGTAATGTCAATCCGTTGGAAGGTGAATGTAGCTAGCACATCATCTGTCCGGTTTTTGTAGCACATGAAGTGTCCGGTTTAGGGTGGCCCACCAAGGAGGGTCACCATGACACGGGCGACGGTGTTACAGGAGGTGAGACAGATGCGGTTTGAAGAGCTGTATGCACGACATCAACGACGGGACCTCACAATGGCC
>JAICUC010000082.1 GCA_025936075.1 Nitrospira sp.
GCATCGTCATAAGCCAGCGTCACCGTATCGGTTCCCTGGGTGATGGCCGTCAGCCGGTTTGCGTTATCGTAGGTGTATGTGACCTGAGTTTGTCCCACCACCGTCATCGTGGCGCGTCGAGAGGCGTTGTCATAGGTGTAGTTCACCGTCCCTTGCGCGGTGACTTCCTGGGTGAGTCGATCGAGGCCGTCATAGGTTCGGGTGATCGTGTCCGTGACCGTGCCCCCCGCATCCTTCTCCTGCACCTGCGTGATCCGATTCCCGCCATCATACGTATAGTTCGTGCTCGTCCCATCCTGGAAGGTGGCCATCGTGCGCCGGTTGAGGGCATCATACGTATACGTCGTCGTCTGGCTGTTCCGGTCCAGAACGGTCGCCAGATTCCCGTTGTTGTCATAGGTGTAGGTCTCCGTATTGAGCAAGGGATCTTTCCGGTTGGTCGTCCGATTCATGTTGTTGGGCGTGTAGACCGTCTGCTGGCTCTTCGCATCCGTCACGGTGAGGAGATTGTTGTTCGCATCATAGCCGAATTGCGTGACCCCGTTGATCGCATCGGTGAGTTGGGTAATGCGGTCGAGCGCGTCGGGCGTGTAGACAGTTTTCTGCCCAAGGGGATTGATCACGCTCCGGAGCCGTCCGGCCGCATCCAGCATGCGCTGGGTTTCACGATTGAGCGGATCCTTCACCTTCACGAAGTCACCAAGCTCATAGGTGAAGGTCGTGGTGTTATTGAGTGGATCTTCGATCGTCAGCGGTTGACCCTGCCCATTGACCGTGATGGTCGTGGTCTTGCTCAACGCATTGGTGATGGTCGTCAGATTGCCTTTCGTGTCATAGCCAAACGTGGTCGTGTGATTCAGTGGATCGGTCACGGTGGCAATTTGATTATACGTCGGCTCATAGGTGAAGGTGGTGGTCACCGCATCGGGCGTCGTCGCCAGTCGCGTCACCGTGAGGACATTGCCCTTGCTGTCGTAGGTGTAGGCCGTCTTGCGTTATGCGGAAGGTATAATACGCTGTTCTTCAATACTTGCAATCCCCAAAGATGGCCTTAGCCGGTAGATCCACTTGGGTGTTCATTTTGCCGGAAGTCGAGGAGTTTTGATGAACAATCGCGGGAAACAGCGTGTCATGTGGGCAGTGAAATAAAAAGGCCCGCCTCACGAGGCGGGCCTTTGTTCAAGAGAACTTATTTCCAGAGACCTTACGCTAGCTTTACTTCGATGGCCTTGGGTTTCGCTTTCTCCGACTTCGGCAGATGGAGGTTGAGCACCCTGTCCTTGAACTCCGCCTTGACCTTCTCCTCACGCTTACGGCGGAGGCGCTGACGATTTTCGCCGACTTTTAGATTTGAGAAGAACCGCGGCTACCGCCTCTCGTAAAACAGTCCAGCGCCAAGGTAGTTGGTTCATTGTCATTGACCCTCGATGCCGCTGGTGATAGCATTTCACAACGCACGGGAGATTTTATGGACGGCAAACGGCACGAAAAATCCACGGCCATAATGGTTGAGCCTCCCCGATATGTCCAAAACGAGCGCGGCGAGACAGTTGAAGTTATCGTTTCCATTGCAGACTATGAACGGTACCTCCGCACATTGGCGAAGCATGCCGATTGGACAACGCTTCCGTCCTATCTGCAAGATGCCATCGATACCCTTCTAGCGCAGGAAGCCCGAAGAGAATCCGGACCTTCAGTTTCCTTGCAAGCTCTGCTGAAGAAGAACGGCAAGAGCCAATAGTGGCCTATACCGTTCTCCTACGGCCTGCAGCACAACGCGACCTGGATAAACTGTCCTCGGAACTTCGAATCCGCATTGACCGGATATTGCTCGCTTTTGAACTCCAACCTCGACCGCAGGGCATCACGAAGTTAGTCGGCACTCCCGACACCTGGCGAGTGAGAGTCGGTGATTATCGAATTCTGCTGGACATCGACGATGGCGCCAAGACCGTGCTCATTCTTCGTATCGCCCATCGTCGTGATGTCTATCGATAATAGAATAAGACAGCCTCCGACTTCGGCAGATGGAGGTTGAGCACTCCATCTTTGAACTCGGCCTTGACCTTTCCTCGTTAATCACATCAGGCAGCGAAAAAGTCCTGACAAAGCTGCCATAGAATCGTTCGATCCGATGGAACTTCTTCCCGCATTTCGCCGTAATGCTGCACTTCAGAACGTCCGCTGAAACGAACAGACCTGTTTGCCCAAAGCTTTCAATCGAATACTCTATCGTCACTCACCAGGGAGTCCTATGAAATTCATCACGGTCAGGGAGTTGCGAGGACGTTCAGGACAAGTCTGGAGCAAGCTCGCTCGCGAACGAACATTATCCTGACATCGAACGGCAAGCCCATTGCCATTCTCTCCGCCGTATCTGAAGAGACATTTGAAGGGTCGCTTGCAGCGGTGCGGCGCGCACGGGCGGTGGCCGCTGTGGAACAACTGCAGCGCCAGTCGGTTCGGGCAGGCACGGATAAGCTATCAGCCGCAGCGATCGCCGCTGAAGTCCGGGCATCCCGCAAGGCCCGCCGACGGTGTCGGTGGCCGTGTGCGTCTGCACGGTACGGCGATCGTCGTCACACGGAAGAAGCCTGTGACTCACACCGCCAATCACCGCTGGGCCGAACCGGAAAAATGATGTCGTTCCTCCGGCAATCTCATGAGTAGTTTCTTGGCATCACTGTCGGCCATAATCGTATGACCGGCTAGGGCGTCCTGTATCCGATGTCGATCCGCTTTCGCGGTCTTGCATGCTTTCTGATGGTCAGCTGAGACAATGACACTTATGCGCTAGGTTACATGCGTAATCTCTCGTTACGAGATTCACCATGGCCGTTGAGTTCACGATGAGTGTGACATATGACACAAAGAAAAAGGCCCGCCGATGAGGCGGGCCTTTGTTCAGGAGAACTTATTTCCAGAGACCTTACGCCACCTTCACTTCGATGGCCTTTGGTTTCGCCTTCTCCGACTTCGGCAGATGGAGGTTGAGCACCCCATCCTTGAAGTCAGCCTTCACCTTCTCCTCGTCGATCACATCAGGCAGCGAGAAGGTCCGGACAAAGCTGCCGTAGGATCGTTCGATCCGATGGAACTTCTTCCCCTTCTCTTCCTTCTCGTGCTTCCTCTCGCCTTGAATGGTGAGCACGCCATCCTCGAGGGTGACCTTCACATCCTCCTTCTTCACATCCGGAATCTCGGCCTTGATCTGATACTCCCCGTCGGTCTCACTGATATCGACCGAAGGCGCCCAGTCCGCCACAATCATGGTCTCTTTGCCGTTGGTTCGCGGCGCGGCAGGGCGGGCAAACATCCGGTTCAACCGATCTGAGACTTCTTCCAATTCCCGAAACGGATCCCATCGTACGAGTGTCATAGCGACCTCCTTCATGTGTTTCCTTGTGATTTCTAATCGGATTTACTGGCGCTGCGCCCGATTCAACTGTCTAGGTTTTAGATAAATCGGGCCATGGGGAAGTCAAGAGCTTGAAGTTGAGGTTTAGGCTAAGGTCGTGTGGAGGATGATATGGTTCCGTTTCCCTTGACCTCAACCTGGACCTTCAACACCCTACTAACGTTGATCAATGGGCACATAAGGCCGGTTGTGCTCACCGGAGTAAATCTGGGCCGGTCTAAAGAGTTTATTTTCGCGCAATTGCTCCAGCCAGTGGGCCAGCCACCCCGACACGCGCGCCATGGCGAAGAGCGGCGTAAACAGATCGACATCGATGCCCATCTTGTCGTAAATGATACCGGAGTAGAAATCGACATTGGGATAGATGCCCTTCCTGTTCAGCGCTCTTCCGGCCGCCGCCTCCACTTCCAATGCAATTTCATACAGAGGCGAGCTTCCGCATTCCTTGAACAAGCGCCGACTGAGTTCCTGAAGAACCGTGGCACGAGGGTCTTTGACCTTGTAGACGCGGTGGCCGAATCCCATCAGTTTTTTATTGTTCTGCAAGGCATGCTCAATATACGGTCGCGCCTTGTCGAGGGTGCCGATTTCCCTCAGCATCACCACCACCTCTTCGTTCGCTCCGCCATGCAAGGGACCTTTCAGGGCGCCGATCGACGACGCCACAACCGTATACGGGTCGGCCAGCGTGGAGGCCGTGACCAGTCCGGTAAACGTAGACGCGTTCATGGTGTGTTCGGCATGGAGAATTAGGCAATCATCGAGAACATCAGCCCACACCGGCGGAGCCACGGACTCCGTCAGCATGTAGAAAAAGTTCTCGCTGAACCCGAGATCGTCGCGCGGCGCGATCGGATCGTCCCCATGGCGAAGCCTCGCCCAGGCCGCGACGATCGTCGGCAATTTGGCGACAAGTCGTACCGTGCTCCAATAATTATTCTCGACATCCTTGACGTTGCGACCCGGATAAAACATCCCGAGCGCCGCCACTGCCGCCTGAAGCGCATCCATGGGATGGCCCGACTCAGGTAGGCTTTTCAGTAAATCGATGATGCGGAACTTGATCCGCCGATGATGGGTGATGTCCGTAGTCCATCGTTGGAATTCGCTCTCCGAGGGAAGATGCCCGAAAATAAGGAGATACGCCGTTTCCAGGTACGATGAATTCGTACAGAGTGTTTCGACCCGAATCCCGCGATATTCCAGAATGCCGTGCTGTCCATCGACATCGCTGATCGATGAAGTCGCGGCTGGGACACCGGCTAATCCCGGCATGAAATCATGGGGCATGATTCACCTCAGATGACACGAGATTGTCTTGCACCTCATCTTACCCTACCATGCCGATGCGTGATTCTTGCAATGGAAAATCGTGCTTGGCATACTCAACGTGGCCGGATCGGATGATATCGGCATATGGTTCAGGACATGCGCATGCTACGAACAGCCGTCATCATGTGCGGTTTTTTTATCGTGATGGCGGGCATCGCGAAAGCTTCCTCCGCCGTAGCGGAGGAGGATGTTGTCGCGTTTGCCGTCGTCAGCGAGCTTCCTAAGGACAAAACACGGATACCCGCGAAGGTGGCCATCGACGGATCGGTCAGCGATATGATGCTTCTGGCTTCAGAGCAAATCCTGTCGAATTTGGTCTGGAAAACGTTGGAGATCTGTCACTCACTCAAGCTCGAAGGACAAACGTCTTCAGGGGGATTTCGGATACACTCCGTACGCGCCGTCGACGGAGCCATGTTACCGATGGCATTGCAGGGGGTTGCGGGGGATTGCCTGCTGAAAAAGGCCTTGGAAGTGGCTCCTTTTGTCGACTAACATCCTGGGAGTTATGTTGGCGCGGAACAGTCGGGGCACTGCTCAGGCTCATGGTCCGAATCGCTTTCTTTCAGAGTGAGGGGAAAGAGCGTGTCGCAGGATCGGCATGGCCGAATCTCAAAGTACGGCACGCCATGCTCATCGATTTCAGTGGGGAGGAGGAGCTCCCGAGGGTCATAGCCCGCGAGTCCCTCATCGCTGAATTTTACAACGGCCAGTCGGTCGTTGAAGGCTTCAAAGGTGGCTTCTTGTCCTTTGCGAGCGAGCACATGCCCGAGGACAAAGACCGGCTGGCCCTTGCGCTTGATACGGAGATCCTTCAGCGTCCGTTGAGAGGCATCGGCGCAGGCGAACCGACCGGTGGAGCTTGTTCCAATCCACGGCATAACAATCCTCTTTCAGGCCTATCACCGGTTGGGATCTAACACAGACTGAAAAAAATCGTCAAGACGCGTCTTTTCACCAAGGAGTCACTATGGCCGATATCACGATCTATCATAAACCGACTTGCACGACATGCCGACAAGCCGTACAGCTGCTCAAGGACAGCGGGACACCCTTTACAGCCGTCAACTACTATGAGCGGCCGTTTACCAAAACACAGCTTACAACGCTCTTGAAGAAGGCCGGCCTCTCCCCCAAAGACGTGCTTCGAACCAAAGAAGATCTGTACCACGAACTCGGTCTGGCGAAGAAACAGCTCACCGACGATGAGCTGCTCGACCTGATGGTGAAACACCCCGACCTGATTCAACGGCCCATCGTGGAGACAGGCGACCGGGCCATGTTGGCAAGACCGGCGGACTCGATCAAGGAACTCCTATAGACGGTGAATTTTAGAACAAGTGACATACGTTAGTGATCGGTCGTACGCTCGGACCACCGAATCGTCCTGGTCTGTCGATCAACGGTGAAGGCGACCTTCCCGTCCAGCGCGTCAAGCAGAAGTTCGCCGACCAAGATTCGTCTCCATCCCTTCAGAAGCGGGAGGTCCAGTGTCGATCGATTCGTTTTGACATCGACTAATTCCTGGAGGTCGGCCGTGGTCGCCAAGAGGGTCGGCGCAATCTCTGCTTCCCGGGCACGTGCCTTGACAATCGCCTGAAGCAGCTCTACGAATCCGTTCGATTCAGGCTCAGGTTTTCGCTCTTGGGCGAGCGCCGGCCACGCCGTGGGCGGAAGCGCAAGCGCCGCGTGAATCACGGCAAGAATCGACTCTCCATTGCGGTCGATCTCCGAAGCATGGAGACCTCGGACTTTGCGCAACTCATCTTGCTGGCGCGGAGGATGTCGCGCCAGCTGAAGCAGCACTTCATCCCGGATAACCCGGCTCCGAGGCACATTTCTCCGTTTCGCTTCCCCCTCACGCCAAGCTGCAAGTTCCCGAAGCACCGCGGCGGATTTCGGCTTCAGTTGATCCCATCCCCGTATACGTTGGTACCGTTCTTGTGGCTCTCGACGCGTCTCACTTACGACGTTTTCAAGGCGGGAAAACTCCTCGTCCGCCCATTGCAGCCTCCCCAAATTCGACAACCGGGTGTGGAGATGATCGTGAATCGCCAAGAGAAATGTGACGTCTTCCAACGCATAATCCAACTGATCTTGGGACAGGGGGCGGGCGCTCCAGTTTGTAAAGGTATGCGCCTTGTCCAGCCTCTTCCCATGCACCCGCTGAACAAGGTTGGCATAGGCGACCTGAGGTCCGAAGCCGACCATCGCTGCGGCAATCTGAGTGTCGAAGAATGGTTTGGGGATCCGTCCGGCATGAACGGCAAAGAGGTCCAGATCTTGACGTCCTGCATGCACCACCTTCTGAATCCTCGCATCGCAGACAATCTCCCAGAACCCATCGAGCGCGCCCCCTGAAAGAACGGCCGGAAAATCGATAATGGCGGCTGTGCGTTCGGTCGCGACTTGAATGAGCTCGAGTTTCGGCACAAAACTCTCCTCGCCCACGAATTCCGTGTCGAGCGCCAGGCGCGGACTATCCCGCAGTTGCTCGCACAATTCGCCGAGTGCGGTTGAATTCGTGATGTACTGATGGGAAATAGGCATCACCGTTGTATCACTCGGACGGGCCGTAGGGGCGATCAGGCGGAGGCATGGGTTCCGTATTGCTGAGACTAAGGTATTCCTTTAGAAACTGATAGGCTTCCAACATGCGGCGGAGCTCCGGTTCAGAACTGCGATCACCGTTGTTCGCGTCGGGATGGAGCTGCTTCGCTTTGATCCGAAACGATGCGGTGACATCGGCAAGAGAACTGCCGAATTCAACCCCCATGATCGCATAGGCATCCAGCGCGTTATTCACGGCATGCGGGTTTTCCGACAGTTGTCCGGTTCCACCGGCGGCTTTGAGCATATCGGCGAGACTGACTCGCTTGCGGCGCCGTCTGGGGCGTTCGCGAATTTCGCTGTCGAATTCATCCCACCGTTCTTCAACGAACTCCAGCCTGGACTCCAACCGCATGGCGCCGGTCAAATCCCGAACCGCTTCCAACTCTTCTTCAATTTCAACGAGGGACTTGATGATTTCCTCGAGTCCCTGTTCCACCTGGAAAAACCCGTCGACCCGTTCTTCCATCATCGTCTCGACGGCACATTCCAGACTGTCTTCCGTTTTTGAACGCAGTGAACCGATACGCTTCTGCATCCCGCTTCGGAATTTCAGAAATTTCGCGGTCGAGAATGGCATGGCCCCCTTGGACTTTCAAAAAGGGGCATTGTACCACAGCCACAGCGTTAGCCTGAAGACTGCAGGCGACGGTGTATTTCCCACTGGAGCGATATGGCGCTTATTCAAGAATGGAGGGATCGTCCGCCTTGGCTCGTCTCCGGGCCACTCCGCTGGCGCGTGCGGCGGCAGCGACCGCCCGTGCGACGCGCGGGACAACTTCCTTGTCAAACACACTGGGGATAATATAGTCCTCGCTTAATGTATTCTCCGGAATCACATGGGCAATGGCCTGCGCTGCGGCCAGCTTCATGGCCTCATTGATCTGGCTGGCCTGAACATCGAGCGCTCCACGGAAGATCCCGGGAAATGCGAGCGCATTGTTGATCTGATTCGGATAATCCGATCGCCCGGTCGCAAAGATCGTGGAATGAGCGGTCCCCAGCTCCGGGGAAACCTCGGGATCGGGATTGGCCAACGCAAAAACGATCCTATCGGGGGCCATTACATCAAGATCATCGGCCGTCACCACATTGCTGACGGACAGACCGATAAAGACATCGGCGCCTTTCAGTGCATCACGTAACGTTCCTTTCGGACTGTCGCGAGTGAAACAGGCACGAAGATCGGTCCGGCAAGCTCGTAGTTGCTCGAATTCCCCGTACAGGATGATGCCTTCCATGTCGCATCCCAGCACATGGGCCGCGCCGGCAGCCAACAGGATTCGACAGCACGCCGTGCCGGCGGCTCCGAGACCATTGACCACAATCCGAACCTGTTCCAACTGTTTGCCTGTGACCCTCAGCGCATTCATCAAGGCCGCCAGGAGCACCACGGCCGTGCCATGCTGGTCGTCATGCATCACAGGAATGTCGAGCGATTGTTTCAGTGTATTCTCGATGTCGAAGCATCTCGGGGAGCTGATATCTTCCAAATTGATCCCCCCGAACCCTGGTGCGATACCTTGGACGATCCGCACGATTTCGTCCGGCTCTTGCGTGTTGACACAAATCGGCCAGGCATCGATATTCGCCAGCTCTTTAAAAAGCATCACCTTGCCTTCCATGACAGGAAGGGCCGCTTCCGGACCGAGATTGCCAAGTCCCAACACTGCGGATCCGTCCGAGACGACCGCAATGCTATTGCTCTTACTCGTAAAGGTGTAGACTTTCGACTTATCTTTTGCAATCGCTTGAGAAACACGACCGACTCCCGGGGTATATACCATTGAGAGCACATTTCTGGTGCTGATCGGAAACTTGCTCCCCACCCGAATTTTGCCTCCCAGATGGAGGAGAAAAATGCGATCGGATGCTGAAAGCACGATGACGTCCGGCAACTCGTCCAGACGAGCCAAAACTTTTTCGCCGTGCTCTTCGTTCTGAACATCGAAGGTGATGTCCCGAACCATGCGCGTCTTTGTCGCCGACACAAGATCGACGGCGCCGAGATTCGCCTGTTCCTCCGCCAAGAGCGTCGCCACTCTCGCAAAAATTCCCGGCTTATTCGCCAGCTCCAAGCGAACAGTCAAGCGATAATTGGAATAGGGCCCGATTTCAACCATCGTGCACGCTCCTCCTTTCGTTTCCTGTTCTAACCTATCACAATTGACTTCGAGCCGGGAGGCGATGGATCCTCTCTGCATTCATAACCATGCGCATTTTCAGTCCTGTTTATCCGTTCGGTGTTCTAGAATACCGACGAACGATAGACTCTCGATGACCGGTTGTAACCTTTTCAGCATTCGCCCCGACTAGGAAAATAGCAAGAAGAAACGGTCAAGCCGATCCGGACTCACTTGATATGGCTTGCTCGTGACGTCTATCCATAGGAGATCTTAAGGGGGTTCCGCATAATATGTGAGACCAAACGGCACGTGTTTCACGAGCGCGTCACACAGACCCACTACCCCATCAACCCCGGTAATAGTGGACCGCTGGTAGACTCCGGTAATCGCATCGTCGGGATCGACTCGACCGCTTTGACGGGCGCACACAGGAACAGCGTATCGGCTTTGCCATTCCGATCGATATCGTCGAATCCATTAGAGCTACGCTGCAGACACAAGGTCGAGTAATCCTGCCTTGGCTGGGCATCAAGGAGAAGCCCCGCCGATACGATCGGCCTCCGAGCTGGTAAACTGGACGTGACCATCGAGGGCGAGTCGTGGGTCTTGGGAGGCGATATTCTCGTTACGGTCAATGGGCAGAACGCGAGGTGCCTCACGTGGTTCCACAGAGACGGGATTTTGTTCCATTCCGGCCCAGCTTGATGAAAGATGGCAGGAAGGTTGCGCTGATTATCGCCCGGTCCATGCACAGGGTTCACCGCACAGCGCGAAATTGAGCGCATGGATACGCGTATATATAATGCTCGATGAGATCACATGATCCCGCGCGAGAATCACGTACCGGACCAAGAAGGACGACATGACAGAACCCATTGGACTTGCGACCACGGTAAAACGCTGGATATTCGGCTTCTTCGTGGCCTGTGTACTCGCCCTTGTCGGATATGCCTTGCTGGCAAAGTCCGGTGAAGAACCGTCGCGGGCCGGTCAAATGCTGAGCGGCGCGCGTGCGTTTCCGGTCGTCGTTGCAGCTGCAAAAACAGGTGATATCGGGGTCTATCTCAATGGACTCGGGTCGGTCGTACCGTTGAACACCGTCAACGTGACGAGCCGGGTCGATGGACAGTTGATGCAGGTCTTGTTTCGGGAAGGTCAGCTGGTCAAAAGAGGCGACCTCTTGGCACAAATCGATTCCCGGCCGTTCGAGGTGCAAGTGAGTCAAGCAGAAGGTCAACTGGCACGGGACGAGGCGCAACTGAAGAACGCCCGCTTGGACTTGAAGCGGTATAAAGACTTATACGGGCAAGGTTATGTCCCCAAACAACAGGTCGACACGCAAGACGCGTTGGTCCGCCAGTCGGAAGGTATCGTAAAGTCCGATCAAAGTCAGCTCGATAACGCCAAACTTCAATTGGCGTACAGCCATATTACGGCGCCCATCAGCGGCCGCGTCGGGCTGCGGCTCGTGGATCCGGGCAACATGGTTCGCGCGAACGATACGAACGGTCTCCTCGTCATCACTCAGCTCACCCCGATTGCCGTTATCTTCACGATTCCGGAAGATAATTTGCCCGCGGTGCTCGAACGGGTCAAAGACGGCCGGGAACTGACCGTCGATGCGTTCGACCGGGAGCAAAAGAAGAAACTGGCCACCGGCTCTCTGTTGACAGTCGACAACCAAATCGATCCCAACACCGGCACCGTCCGACTCAAAGCCGTGTTTCCGAATGAGGATAGCGCCCTGTTTCCCAATCAGTTCGTCAATGCACGCCTGCTGTTGGAAGTGCAGCGCGATTTGACGATCGTCCCATCCGCTGCCGTTCAGCGTGGCGCAAAAGGCACGTTCGTGTATGTCGTGAAAGAAGACCGGACGGTCGCCGTCCGGCCTGTGGCTGTGGGCGTCGCTCACGGCGACGACACCTCGATCAGCTCGGGCCTCTTACCGGACGAACTGGTTGTCGTGGACGGCACAGAAAAACTTCGCGAAGGCAGCAAGGTCGACATACGCAACCAGGGCGACCAACCTACACAGGGCGCGGACACCTCGACAGGGACCGACAGAGCACAAGCGGGAAATCGATCGTGAATCCCTCCCGTCTCTTCATCATGCGGCCGGTCGCGACGACCCTATCGATGGTCGCCATTCTCCTGTCCGGCGTGGTGGCCTATCGCCAGTTGCCGGTCTCCGCACTGCCCCAAATCGACTATCCCACGATCCAGGTGCTGACATTTTATCCCGGCGCGAGCCCTGACGTCATGGCGTCGTCAGTCACGGCACCCCTCGAACGGCAGTTCGGACAGATGCCGGGATTGAATCAAATGACGTCCGCGAGTTCAGGAGGCAGTTCTGTCGTCACATTGCAATTCAGCCTCGACTTGAGCCTCGATGTTGCCGAACAGCAGGTACAGGC
>JAICUC010000071.1 GCA_025936075.1 Nitrospira sp.
GACAAGGAATTCGTGACCCGGGTGTCCGAGTCGATCGCGGTCGCGATTCGCTCCGCCCAAGCCCGCGCCCACATCCAAGAATTGTTGGAAGAAACCCAGCGCCAGGCGGAAGAACTTCAAGCGCAGAGCGAAGAACTCCGCGCGGCGAACGAGGAGCTGACGGAGCAAAGCGCCAGGCTCCAGGATTCCCACACAAGGTTGGAAGAACAACAGGCCGAGCTGGAACAGAGCAATGCGCAGTTGGAAGAGCATACGCAAATGCTGGAAACGCAGAAGGATGAGTTGACCCGCGCCAAGAGCAGCCTGGAAACCCAAGCCTCCGAGTTGGAAGAGGTCGGCCGGTACAAATCCGAATTCCTGGCCAACATGTCTCATGAGCTGCGCACGCCGCTGAACGCGTCGATGATTCTGGCTCGGCAGCTCGGCGACAATGTGGGCGGCCATCTGACCTCCGAACAGGTGAAATATGCCAAAAGCATCGAATCCGCCGGGCGGGATCTGTTGGCGCTGATCAATGAAGTGCTGGATCTGGCGAAAGTCGAGGCCGGTCGCATGGAGGTGCAGCTGCAGCCGGTGCGCCTGGCGGCCTTGGCCCTGCATGTGGAAACCATGTTTCAAGCGCTGGCCGGCGAGAAGGGTTTGAGCTTGAGTATCCGCCTCGCTGAGGACACGCCGGAGACGATTGAAACCGATCAGCAGCGACTGGAGCAGGTGCTCAATAATTTGCTCTCGAACGCAATCAAGTTCACGGAACAAGGCGAGGTCCTGGTGGAAATCGGTCGCGCCTCCGAGGGTCTGATTTTCTTCGCGGTCCGCGACACAGGGATCGGCATTGCGGAGGACCAACAGCAGGTCATTTTCGAGCCGTTCTGCCAGGCCGATGGGACGACGAACCGGAAGTACGGCGGCACCGGCCTCGGGCTGTCCATTGTCCGTGAATTCACGCGTCTACTGGGGGGCGATCTCCGATTGACCAGCGCGCCGGGGCGGGGAAGCACGTTCACGGTCCTCTTGCCGGAACGGTATGATGCGGCCGCGGTAACGGAAAAGGGGCCTCCCTTGTCGGGGGCAAAGGTTTTTCCCGACCTCCACGCGCGAATGGTTCCCGATCCCCCGTTCGCCCGCATGCGACCGGGTCAAGCACCGGGCCCGGCGGACGAGATAAAGGCGCCTGACTCTCTCCCAGATCGGATTCCCGACGACCGCGAACGGCTGTCGGGCGATCGACGCGTCGTGTTGATCATCGAAGACGACCAGCCCTTTGCCAGGATCCTCTCCGATCTCGCGCACGAGCAAGGCTTCCAAGCGCTGATCGCGACCACGGCCGGCGAGGCGTTGGTCTTGGCGCCGCAGTTTGTGCCGAATGCGATCCTGCTCGATATCGGTCTGCCCGACACCTCGGGGCTATCCGTACTCGACCGATTGAAGATCGATTCGCGCACCAGACATATCCCGGTCCACATCATGTCGGCTCACGATTACACGCAGACGGCCCTTTCGCTCGGCGCCGTGGGGTACATCCTCAAGCCGGTGAAACGCGAACAACTGATCGACGCCTTTCAGCGGCTGGAGCAGCGCCTCACGCAACGGTTGCGGCGCGTGCTGATCGTGGAGGACGATCCGACGCAACGGCAAGCCGTCACGGCGCTGTTGGCCTCGCGCGACGTGGAAACGATCGCCGTCGGGACCGCCGCGGACTGTCTCGACCGACTTCGCGCCACGACCTTCGACTGCATGGTGCTGGACTTGAGCCTGCCGGATGAGAACGGCTATGCCCTGTTGGAAACGCTGAGCCGGGAAGATCGGTATTCCTTTCCGCCGGTCATCGTCTATACGGGGCGCGACCTTTCTGCCGACGAAGAACAACGTCTCAGACGCTATGCCAAGTCCATCATCATCAAGGGCGTCAAATCACCGGAACGGCTATTGGACGAGGTGACGCTCTTTCTGCATCAAGTGGTCGCCGACCTGCCTCCCGCGCAGCAGGCCATGCTCAATCGCTCGCGCCGCGGAGATGCGGCCCTGGATGGTTCCAGGTTGTTGGTGGTGGAAGACGACGTGCGCAACGTGTTCGCGCTCATGAGTCTGCTGGAGCCGCGCGGCGCCAAAGTGCAGGTGGCACGTAACGGCCTTGAGGCCCTGGCGGCGCTGGAAGGGTCTGTTCAGCCGGACGGCGCCCCGATCGACCTTGTGCTGATGGACATCATGATGCCGGAAATGGACGGCTTGACCGCCATGCGCGAAATCCGCAAGCGTCCCGAATGGCGGAACTTGCCCATCATCGCGCTGACCGCCAAGGCGATGAAGGCTGATCATCTGCAGGCGTTGACTGCCGGTGCCAATGACTACATGGCCAAGCCGTTGGATGTGGATAGGCTGTTGTCGCTCGTGCGCATTTGGATGCCGAAGTAGGAGGAAGAGAGGTTAAGGTCAAGGTTGAGGTGAAGAGTAGGCAGGCTTAGTTAGGATGGAGGTTTAGGTTAAGAGAAGTCATGAACCAAGTGAAACCTGCTCCCCCTTCAATCTCAGCCTCAGCCTGCACTCAAAGCACCGAGGCGCTCGAAATCGAACTACTGCTCGATGCGCTCTACCGTGCCCATGAGTACGACTTCCGCGGCTATGCCCGTCCATCGCTCACGCGCCGTTTGGCGCAGGCGCGCGAGCATTTCGGCTGCCGGAGCTATTCGCAACTCCAAGACCTGCTGTTGCACGAGCCGACGGCGCTGCCGACGCTGCTCGGCTATTTGACCGTGCAGGTGAGCGAAATGTTCCGTGATCCGGGATATTTTCGCGCGCTGCGCCAGGAGGTGATGCCGCATCTGAAGACATATCCGTCGCTCAAAGTGTGGGTGGCCGGTTGCGGCGCGGGCGAAGAGTTGTATTCCCTCGCCATTCTGTTCCGCGAGGAAGGATTGGAGGACCGCACGGTATTCTATGCGACGGACATCGATCGCGACGCGCTCAAGCAAGCGGAAGCCGGCATCTATAAGTCTGACCGTCTGGCGTTGTTCACGACGAATCATCGGCGGTCGGGCGCCAAGGGATCGCTATCAGAGTATTACCATGCCGGGTCGCGAGCCGTCGTGTTCGACAGGACGCTGCGCAAACGGACGGTGTTCGCCGAGCACAATCTGGCTTCCGACGCCGTGTTCGCCGAGGCGCATTTGATTTCCTGCCGCAACGTGCTGATCTATTTCGACCGGTCCCTTCAGAACCGGGCCATCGGGTTGTTCGCGGAGGCGCTCGTGCGAAAGGGATTTTTGGGCTTGGGAGACAAAGAGACCTTGCGCTTCACCGGCCATGACGAGACCTTTGAGCCGTTCGTCTCGAAAGAACGTATCTATCGCAAACGAGGGAAGCTATGAACAGACCGGATGTGATCGAGAGTCGGCCGGATGCGCCGCCGGGCCGTGCCAAGATGCTGCTCGTGGACGACCATCCGGTAAATCTCATGGCTCTCGCCGAATTACTGCGCCGCGATGACGCGGAACTGCTGCGCGCCGGATCCGGAGCCGAGGCCCTGGAATTGTTATTGGTACACGATGTGGCTCTGGCGCTGATCGACGTGCAGATGCCGGAGATGGACGGCTTCGAGCTCGCCGAATTGATGCGCGGGGTTGAACGGGCAAAATACGTCCCGATCATCTTTGTCACCGCCGGCCTGCGGGATGCGGAGCGCCGGTTCCGCGGATACGAGGCGGGAGCGGTGGATTTTCTTTACAAGCCCATAGAGACGGATATCCTCAAGAGCAAGGTCAACGTGTTCCTCGCGATCGATCGGCAGCGTCGCGAACTCACCCGGTTGCTGGCGGAACGCACGGAGGCCGAGCGCCAGGCCCGGGAGAGCGAAGCCAAGCTGCAGTCTTTGGCAAGCCGCCTGGAACGGACCGTGGGGGAGAGGACGGAAGAACTGGTGGAGTCTCAGGAACGGTTGCGGGCCTTGGCGGTTGAGTTGAATCTGGCGGAGCAACGCGAGCGAGCGCGATTGGCCACAGACATGCACGATCATTTGCAGCAGCTACTGGTGCTGGGCAAGCTGAAACTTGCCGGCGGCAAGCGGGCCTCCGTGGGCTTGCCCGCCGTGGAAAAGATGATCCATGAAACGGACGCGATCTTTGCCGAGGCGTTGCAATACACGCGCTCGCTCGTGGCGGAGTTGAGTCCGCCGGTGCTGCGGGACCATGGACTCGGCGCCGGATTGCGATGGCTCGGCGGCTATTATATGGAAAAGTACGAGATGACCGTGGCGGTGACCATGCCGAAGACGGTGGAACCGACATTGCCGGAAGATCAGTCGGTGCTGCTGTTTCAATCGGTGCGCGAACTTTTGATGAATGCTTGGAAACATGCCGGAACAACCGAGACCGCCGTTGTCTTGGAACAAACGGACGACCGATTACGGATCATCGTGAGCGATCAGGGAGCAGGTTTCGATCTTGCCGCTGTCGCCGTTACTGAACCGACCGGTGGGCTGTCGTCCAAATTCGGCCTCTTCAGTATCAAGGAACGCATGCGCTCGCTCGGCGGGTCGTTGGAGCTGAAATCTGCGCCGGGCGAGGGAACGATCGCCACGCTCACGCTGCCGCTACGAAGCGGTGTCGATGTCATAACGGAAAAGACACTGGGCGCTCACCATCTCGCGCCCGTCCGCAAACATGATGCTCCTTATTCGTCGCATCGCGGACCTCAGCGCTCGGGACTCCAGCAGAACGCGAAGATTCGCGTTCTGCTGGTCGACGACCATGCCATGGTGCGGCAGGGGCTTCGTGCGGTGTTGGAGGGCTACGAAGATGTGCAGGTCGTCGGAGAAGCGGTGGACGGCCGGGACGCCGTGCGGTTGGCCGAGCAGCTGCGGCCCGGCATCGTGGTGATGGACATCAACATGCCGAAGATGAACGGCATTGAAGCCACGCAGGAAATTACCGCCCGCTATCCCAACATCATCGTGATCGGGTTATCGGTGAACGCCGACGATGACAACCACCGCGCGATGACGAGGGCCGGCGCAGCCACGTTGCTTACGAAGGAGGCGGCCGTCGGGCAGATCTACGAGACTATGCTCGCGGTACGAAGGGACTTCTGTCCTGTCGCATGACCTCGTCATTCGTCGGTTCGTTCCAATCCACGCTCCCTTCATCCCAACCATGATGATGCCCTCCATCCGGCGTGACTCGCCGGCCCGGGCTTTTCCGAACCGATACCGGGAACTTTTTACGTGAAACTAGGGATGGCCCGAGGTTTCTGCGGAATCCTATCTGTATAGAGTGCATCCTCGGAACCAACCAGAAAAGTAGGAAGTGCCATGACGGCGACCAACATTGATCAAGTCAGAGAGAGGCTGGAGCAACGTGGTACGGCTTGTCCGTTGGAAGAGGTCATGGGGCTTTGTCCGGAATTGACCTGGAATCAGGTCTTTCTCGCCATCGATTATTTGAGCCGAACCGGGCAAGTCCGGGTGACGATGGATGTGGGCAAGACCTATACGGTAGAGGCCTATCGTCCGGTTGCGACAGTCGCGACGACTGCCGCATAACACGACGGAGCCGGACGGAGTCAACTGAGTCCGTTCGACGCGGACACACGGAACCGGTCGGAGATCTCGACGGAAAACTGGAGAGAGGGGCGGAACGTCACCACTCAAGGTATGTGAAATGCCCATGAGGACACAGGCCATTCAGAACGCAGAAGCAGAGACCCGCATCAAGGAAGCGACGTGCGCTCATCAACGCATCATCGATGATATTTTGACTAAGGGCGGTAAACGAACCGGAAAGGTTCGCTGTCTTGAATGCCACGCGATGTTTGATGATCCCTACAAAGGCTTCAGGTAGCGAGTCGCTTATCCGCAATAAACGATCTCCGAACTACTTGTTGCGTTCTGCGACAGGGTGGATTTTTATCCTGTCGCAAATTTCCCTCCCGCATCCTTGCTTCCCTGCTTCAGTTGCCGTTCAACTTGTGAATCTTCCGTAAAGATCAAGCCATACTGATTACCTCCTTCGCAGGCTTCCTCCTTGCAGTCTAGACTTTCAAATATGACTCTGCCCGGGCAAAGGGATGCGATGGTCAATCGTCGGCCGGTGATGTCGCGGATGACGACGGAGATCAAAAGTATGGAATGATGATATGACGACCTGGACCTGTATCTTCGCGGCCATCGCCGTGTGATTGTGGAGATGCTCTAAAGGGGGACATGGATCATGACCCGGACAATGAAAGCATTTGTGATGCGGAAACTGGGTTCGGTGGGGATGATGGAGAAGCCGATTCCTGACCCTGGACCGAATGATGCGATCGTCAAAACCACTGCCGCGCTCATCTGCACCTCGGATGTCCATACCGTCGATGGGGCAATCGGAGAACGTATCAACCTGACACTAGGCCATGAAGCCGTCGGGGTCATTTACAAACTGGGAAGCGCCGTCAATGGGTTTCGCGAGGGAGATCGAGTCGGAGTGAACGCCATCACCCCCTGTTATCAGTGCGAGAATTGCTTGCGCGGCTACACCTCGCAGTGTCAGCAGATGCTCGGTGGATGGAAGTTTGCCAACGTCAAGGATGGAAACCTCGCGGAATATTTCCATGTCAACAATGCGCAAGCGAACTTGGCGCGGATTTCAGCGGGTCTCACCGATGAGCAGGTCGCATACTGCGCGGACATGATGTCCACCGGGTTCATGGGGGCCGAGCATGCGAATATTCCCATCGGCGGCTCTGTGGCCGTCTTGGCACAGGGCCCGGTCGGCCTCATGGCCACGGCGGGGGCAAGGTTGCTGGGGGCCGGCCTGATCATTGCGGTGGAGGCCGTGCCGCAGCGGAAAAAACTGGCGAAGGAATTCGGGGCCGATGTAGTGATCGACTTCACGGAACAGGATCCCGTCGATGTCATTCTTGGCTTGACGGACGGGCAAGGGGTGGATTCATCCATCGAAGCCCTCGGAGCCCAGGCGACGTTCGAGGCCTGTATCAAAGCAACGCGCCCCGGGGGGACCATCTCCAACGTGGGCTATCACGGGCAAGGGGATTATGTGCAGATGCCGCGCAAAGAATGGGGCGTCGGGATGAGCGACAAGGTCATCAGGACCGGGCTGTGCCCCGGCGGAGCCGAACGGATGAAACGGTTGATGCGGCTCTTGGAAACCGGGCGCGTCAATCCACTGCCGCTGACGACACATCGATTCAGTTTCAGCGATGTGGAGAAGGCCTTTGAGCTGATGAGAACGAAGGCAGACGGTATGTTGAAGCCGCTCATCACTTTTGTGTGAAGGAAGCGAACGGAAGCATGACGGACTGGTGTGGGAAGTCGAAGTCCTCATGGCCGAGAACAAAGTCATGGAGGTCCATATCGATGCCGAGACCGGTGCGGTGATCGATGTGGAAGAAGAGAAAGCGAAGTCCGGGCGGCTCGCACGACCAAGATCTTGAAAAGAAGCGGATTGTGCAGCCGGCGGAACCTGGTCCGTCCGGGAGGGAGCATTGACGCGCGAGGGGTTCCTCTTTCCTGACCGGTGCTATCTCCCTTATGAATGGATGATGGGAGGACGGTTGAGTGGTCCGGTTCGTCCGTTACATATACAGGAAGAGCGCCGCCACCACACCGAAGAACTCTGAGACATTCCTGCCTCTGAGGCTGAACCATGGACCGGCAATAACGCCGACATGTTCATTGAAGTTGTATTCCACGGCCGGGGCAATCGTGAGCAAATTGCCGTATCCCCTTCCGACCATCGCCGGGTCGCCGTTCACACCGACCCCGGTTGTGCCGGAAAAACGCGTCGCATTGATCGTCTGAAACCCGATATCGAGCGCGAGGACCAGATGTTGCGTGAGGCTATATTCTCCCGCGACAGTCAAGGTAGTCACCGATCCCGGATCAACGCGTCCCTCCGTGCCGAATCCTCCACCGTAGGTATTGAACCCGCTCACCGTCACGGGCGAAAAGAAGCTGTACGTCGCATTCACACGGTACCTGAATACTTGATGGTGCCCCAACCGTATCGCTTTCTGTACTCCGATGCCCAGCGTGGTTGCAAAAGAGCCACCCCCGGTTCCCCCCAGACCTCTTATGGACGGACGAAGATCGTTGTACTGCCCGCTCGGAAATATTTCCTGGGCCCAGATCCGGACATCGGGAAGCCATGAATCGGCGCGGCTTTTCAATACTTGGAAGCCGAGCTGAATCGGAAAGTCACCGAACCCGGAGATGGACTCGCCTCCGGCGGAGTTCTGGAGCCACTGTGGCGCGATCTCGACATCGATCCGGTTCGTGACGCCATAGATGAAGTAGGTTTGTTGGATGATCGTGTGCGAGACAGTCGCTGATTGGAGACGCCAATTGTCGTTATACAATCCGCCGTATCGCGTGAAGAAGAAGTATGGTTCAACAACGACGCGCCCCTGATCAAGCGTGAGGCCTCGTGTCGAGAGCAGCGTCCCGGTGAACCAGGGACCGGTAGGTTGAGGCTGACGGTTCTCGGAATCTCCGCCCCACACAGCTTCCGAAAAGCAGGCACATACGATGAGCAGGCTGAGAACGATCTTGAATAGGCATTGAGGCATATCGCCCCACGGCGGAAATCTGTATGCTGCGAATGGCGACAATCGACGATTTATTTATAGAGCCGCTCTGTCCGGTCGGGTGCGGTGAAAGTGTACGATGGAGTGTTCAGGCAGGCGACTCATGTCCCGGCATTTGTCTTGCTGTTCGAAGATGGTGTATGTCCTTATAGCCAATATAGCCAATGTATGCTCGTGGAAAACATCGAATCAACTATGACATATTTTTTGTCGCCACGGTGGAGAATGTTCTGCGGGCCACCGGGTGTCCGGTACGGAACATTCCGCTGGGTCCCGAACGCCGAAGAGCGGTGGATGGTATGCACACAAAGGAGCCTGCATGAACGATCTGTTGATTAATCGGAGTCTCGTCGCCACGGACTTTTCCGCGTGCGCGAGGCGCGCCGTTGACTACGGCCTCTGCGTGGCCCATGCGTGGTCCGCTCATGTGGATTTGCTCTACGTGGTCGAGGTGATGCGAGGGTTGGAGTTCGATGCGCCGTTCACTGATCCGCTGCTGGAGAAAAGGCGGAAGGAGGCGGAGCAACTCTTGGACGACTTGGCGACTCGCGTGAAACAGGAAGGGCTGGACGCGGATTGGCATCTGCGCGAAGGCATTCCCAGCGAGCAGGTCGCACAGGGCGCGCTCGAACAGCGAGCCGACCTTGTCGTCGTCGGTACGCATGGGAGGACCGGACTGGACCATATCATGCTGGGTAGCACGGCGGAGCGCGTCATCAAACACGCGCCTTGTCCGGTGCTGACGGTCCGGGTCGCCCCGATCCATGGGGAAAAGGATGTGGATGTACCGCCATGCATCAGCCATCTGTTGGTGCCGGTCGATTTCTCAAGTCCTTCCCTGGATGCGCTGGAGTATGCAATTCAGGTGGTCGATCGCTTCGGAGCCAGACTCACGCTGCTCCATGTGTTGGAACCGATCTACTTCGATTTGGAATTGGGGTTGGGCCGGATCGAGCAGGAGGCCCAGAAGCGGACGCACTGGGAAGCTCAATTGGATGATCTTGCGCACGTGGTAAGGAAGCGGGGTCTGACAGCAGGGTCGGTGGTGCTTGGAGGGATTCCATCGGAATCGATTGTGACCTATGCTCGTGCGCAAGGCTGCGATGTGATCGTCATGGGCACACACGGACGGCGTGGGCTGTCGCGTCTGCGGTACGGCAGCGTGGCTGAATCCGTGCTTCGGCAGGCGCCCTGTCCCGTGCTCACGGTCCGAAGCCCGAAGTTCAGCTCTCAGCACAGCCGCATGATGCCGCTGTCGGTGGCAGAGCCATAACGATGGAATGCGGCAAAGAGGCTTCCGCTCGATGACGGAACAGCGGCGGCAATCGACGCCGGTCCATGATCGTGTCGGATCTTTCGAGAGAACGTCGAGGTTTGCGCCGGGCTCCGCCGTGTGGTCCGGCGGACCGGACGCATGAATATAAGGAGCATAGACATGGAATCTCGGGACATTTACATCACCAAATTCGACCTCGTTCGCCTCAAGGAACTGCTGGAGGTAGGGATTAGTTTCAAAGAGCGGGACCGTGAATATCTGGAGAGTTTACAGAATGAGTTGGACCGAGCCCATATTGTGGAGCCCACCGCAATTCCCGATAACGTGGTCACGATGAATTCTCAAGTTCGCCTTAAGGATATGGAGACGGGCGAGGAGAAAAGTTATACCCTTGTCTTCCCGTCCGATGCCGATATTGAGAAGAATCAAATCTCGATTCTTGCGCCCATCGGTACCGCTATCCTCGGTTACCGGGTGGGTGACACGGTGGACTGGCTCGTGCCGGCCGGGAAACGCAAGGTTCGGATCGAAGAAATTCTCTATCAGCCCGAAGCAGCCGGACGCTATGATTTGTAACGGCCGTACCGAGTCGTGCCGATCATGGCTCGGAAAAACAGCAGACGCTCGTTCAAAAGATGGATCGAGCGGATTATTTCCGGTTCGCCAGACCTGGAAGCAGTTGGGTCAAGCCATCGGTGAGAAATTCTACTCCCACGGCTGCCAGTATCAATCCAAGCAAGCGGGTGACGATGTTGATGCCTGTCGTGCCCAACATGGCTCTTATTCGGCCCGAAAGGCGCAGGGCGATCCATACTGAGCCGGCGACGCCAAGGACCGTGAGAAAAAGCATGGCCATATCAAACCAGGTGGTCGCCTGGTCGGCATAGATGATCACGGTGCTGATCGCGCCGGGTCCTGCTACAAGCGGAATGCCCAAAGGAACGACGGCCACTTCGTCGCGCACTGCGGCCTCCTGTGACTCTTCCACCGTGTGACGGGTCGGACTCGGTCGAGCTTGCAGCATGGCGATGGCCATCAAGAGGATCAGGATTCCCCCGCCAGCGCGGAATGAGGCCATGCGAATTCCGAACAAATGGAGGATGGCCTCTCCCAGGAACATGGCTGATATAAGGACGATCATCACTGTTGTCGCAGTGAGACGCGCCGTGTGTCGCCTCTGTTCCTCGGTTTGCCGGTTGGTCAGGCTTATAAAAAGCGGCGTGACCCCGATCGGATTGGCGATGACGAACAATGCCGTGGCATTGTGCGCATAGGTACCCCAGTCATGCATCGATACACTCCCCCGTCCGTGAATGATGAATGGAGGCGGCGGGCGCATCCGGACTTTAGCCTTCTGTCGAGATGGCTGACAACATGAATCGACAGGAACCGAGCCCGTTCATTCTCACGATCAACGGAGGATCGTCCAGCATTAAATTTGCTCTGTTTCGAACCGAGGATCCCTCCGTGCTCGTGACACGCGGCATGGTCGATCGGATCGGCCTGTCGAACAGCGAGATGCTCGTCACCGATGCGGCCACTCAACAACTGAGCCGCCGGGCCGTTTCTGCACCGGACCATCGGACTTGCGTCGGGTTTATAACCGAATGGTTGAAGCAGCGGGTCGGTATGGGGAGACTCTCTGCCGTCGGGCATCGTGTCGTCCATGGCGGGAAAACCTATAGCGGCCCCGAACGAGTGACGACCGCATTGTTGGCGGAGCTTCGTCGGCTATGCCCCTACAGCCCCGAGCATCTGCCGGCGGAAATTACTTTGATCGAATCATTTCGTCAGTATGATTCGACTCTTGCTCAAGTCGCCTGTTTCGATACGGCATTTCACCGGGACATGCCGCGGGTTGCGCGACTGCTGCCGATTCCGAGGAGGTATGAGAAGCTGGGTATTCAACGCTATGGGTTTCACGGGTTGTCGTACGCGTTTCTTATGCGAGAGTTGGCGAGACTGGGTGCGCCTGGCGAGGCCGATGGGCGCGTCATTCTAGCTCATCTGGGAAACGGCGCGAGCATGGCGGCGGTGAAAAACGGCCGGGCGCTGGATACGACGATGGGTTTCACCCCTGCCTCCGGCTTTCCCATGAGCCGCCGATCGGGCGACCTCGATCCAGGGATCGTTTCCTATTTGGCCCGCACGGAAGGGATGACCGTGGAGCGGTTCCACAAGATGGTCAATACCGAATCAGGATTGCTCGGCGTGTCCGAGTTGAGCTCGGACATGCGGGATCTACTTACGCAAGAGCGGAGCGATCCACGAGCGGCCGAAGCCGTCGCGTTATTCTGTTATCAGGCCGGGAAAGTGATCGGCGCATTGGCTGCGGTATTGGGAGGAATCGATTCATTGGTCTTCAGTGCCGGGATCGGGGAACATTCTCCGGCGATTCGAGCGCGTATCTGCGCGGGATTGGAATTTCTGGGCATCGACATCAATGAACCCGCCAATGAAACCAATCAACCGGTTGTTTCATCCGAAGAAAGTCGAGTGAAGGTACGCGTGATCCCCACTGATGAAGAACGGGAGATTGCGGAGTCTGTTGCTCGATTATTCGGCAAGGGAGCATGAATCACTGGGGGGAGATGATGATGAAAGAAAATACACCGCCGTTGAATGCCGCCCTACTGAATCAGATGGATGCCTATTGGCGGGCCGCCAATTATCTTTCGGTGGGACAGATCTATCTGCTCGACAATCCGTTGCTGCGAAAACCCTTGACGCTCGAGCACATCA
>JAICUC010000161.1 GCA_025936075.1 Nitrospira sp.
AATTCCCCGCCTTCCGGAAGCGGCATTGTCTGCCGGCCACGGCTATGTAATCGGCGCTATTTTTAAACGCATGGCGATTCACCGCGAGCAAATGCCTGACGATCTCGTTCGGTTGTACCGACAACAAGCCTGTGAACCGGGAGCGCTCTCTGCCATGGTCAATTACTATCGAGCAGCCTTACGAGGCGGTGGTGCAATACGCCAGCGAAGGATGGGATATCCTATCGTCTCCGTCCCCACGCTGGTGATCTGGGGATTACAAGATCATGCACTCGTTCATCAGAATCTTGAAGGGCTGAATGATTTCGTCACCGATCTGATGGTGGTGAAGATCGCGGACGCCGGACATTTCGTGCACGAAGACAAGCCGGAACAGGTCACGCGTGAAATGCTGACCTGGCTGAAGAATCACGTGAGTACCTGATTCGTTCCTAATAGTCCCCTTACTCATGAAGCTGCAGAATGCTTCTAGAAGTTCTGTGGCCGGTACATACCGTACGAACGACGTTTAGGATGTCTGGCCGGGCGCGGCGATTGCGGAAGGATTGGTCCCTGCAGGGAACGGATTGCCTAGCAGCGGAGTAAGGGAAACCAGGGTGCCTGATCCCGAGGTGATTGTGTAAGCCGATATATTGCCTCCTCGATTTGCCACATACAAGAACTGTCCATCCTGAGATATTGTGACGGCTGCCGGGTTGGACCCTGCCGGTGTTGGATTGGGAGCTGTTCCTGAGGCCGGCACGAGCGTGAGCAAGCCGTTACCTCCTATGGCAAATGCCGACACATTCCCCTCCCCATTTGCGATATAGAGATATGCCCCATTCGATGCGACTGCGATGCCGTTTGGAGTCGCTCCCCCTGTGGAAACAGGATTCGGATTGGATCCGGCCGGCGGCACCAAGGTTAACAACCCGGATGTTGCAACCTGAAATGCCGTCACAGTGTTGGATGCACCGTTCGTGACGTAGAGAAACTGACCATTCGGAGACATGGCCAGTGCCGTGGGACCTGTCCCTCTGACCGAGATGGGATTCGTGCCTGGCCCAGCCGGCGGCACCTGTGTTAACAGTCCGGACGTTTCAATCTGAAATGCCGTGACAGTGTTGGATGCACTGTTGGCCACATAGAGAAATCGTCCGGTCTGAGGAGTTGCTAATGCGATAGGCGCCGAGCCTCCGACGGCGGAGGGATTGGGATTTCCCATAGTTGGGGGGACACGTGTGAGAACTCCGGCTGTACCAATACTGAAGACGGTCACGCTGTCGGATCCACTGTTCGCGACATACAGAAATCGCGAATCCTGTGAAATGGCTATCGCCCGCGGTGTCGTACCGACTGGAGCCGGATTGGGAGTCGCCGCAGTCGATTCTCCCAGCAATAGCGCACCATCGGTGCCGACCCTGAAGGCCGTCACATTGTTGGCCGGGCTATTCGCGGCATATGCAAAGAACCCATTGGATGACACAGCGATTGCCGAAGGGGCCGAAACATTGACAAACGGAGAACCGGGAATCGCTGAGAGGGTTCCGCTTGTCGCATTAATGCTGTATCCCGACACGTTATCGGACCCGCTATTCGCGACATACAGAACCGATGTCGTTCCACTTCCTCCTCCTAACGGCTCCCCACCTCCACCTCCCCCAAATCCTCCTCCATCTCCTCCTCCATCACCACAACCGACCGGAAGTAGGACCACTGGTAACAACCATGCCAGCAGTACGTTGATCACGATCGAAACCTTGTGATCTCTTCGGAGGACCATATCTCGCTTTATACCATTCTCACGAAGCATGGACAACGGCATAGGAGAGCACAGTCCGGTCGTGACGTAAGGTCAGCACAGAGGTTGTATGAGGGGTGTGAAGACGGAACAAGCGGATTGGCGAGCGTATCGTATGTCAGCAGTACTGACTCCCATCTGAGCCCACTGCTGATTGACTGAGCCGAGGGCTACCTCTGCATAGGAGAAGGCTTATGGACGACCCGGTGTGGCAATGCCTGAAGGCAAAGTTCCCACCGTGAAAGGATTACCTAAGAGCCCGTTCAAAGGAGTCAATACCCCCGTTCCTGTTGCAATTGCATAAGCCGAAACGTTGCCGCCACCGTTCGCCACATAAAGAAACTCTCCATTGGGCTCTATGGTCAGAGCCACCGGATTCGCGCCGGCGGGAAACGGCGAGCCGGCCACCGGCGTCAAGACTCCGCTCCCCGCCGGAATCGTGTAGGCTGAGACATTCCCGCCGCCGTTCGCCGCATAGAGAAATTGTCCGTTCGGTGAAACGGTCACGGCGCTGGGATTCGTTCCAGCAGCAAACGGCGAGCCGGCCACCGCCGTCAACCCGCGATTCGTGCTGTCAATTGTAAATGCTGATACTGATCCCCCTTGGTTCGCCACAAAGGCAAATGTCGCATTCTGCGATACCGCAATGGCCGTTGGGTTCGTTACACCTGAAAAAGGAGAACCGGTGATTGGCAACAATGCGCCGGTCGAGAGATCTATTGTAAATCCCGACACATTGTTTGACCCACCATTGGGAACATATACGATTGCAGCCGTTTCGGTCGTTCTCAATCCTCCATCTCCGCCGCCGCCTTCGGGACATCCGGTCAAGAGCAGCATCACCGGCACAGCGAACCTCGACAACGATCGTGTCCTCATGTCATGTCCTCTATTGACGTACTACGTACGATACCTAGTTCTCGTATAGCACGAGACAATGTGCGCACAAAATAAAATGACTTTTTTCGTTGGACTCCGATCGGTTCTCGCTGGCACACTGCGTTGCACGGAGCATGACCGATCTTGCACCATTCGCTTACCATTCTCGGATCCGGCTACACCGCCAAGTTTCTCCTCCCGCTCGCCCGGCAACATTACCCTCATGTCTTCGCCACCAGTCGGGATCCGGATCGACACCTCACACATCTAAGTCGTAACCAGCGGATACGATTTGATCTGGCACGGCCTGAGACCTGGCAGGCGGTTCCCGCTTCAGCGGATCTCCTGTGGTGTTTTCCCGCAGTACCGATCGAGTTGGTTCAGCGGTTCGCTGACGCCGCATCTCTGCGAACCCGCCGGTTGGTGATACTCGGCAGTACCTCCGCTTACGACGACTGCGCCTCAGCCGAATACCCTCCACCATGGATTGACGAAACAGCCCCCATTGACCTGACAAGACCTCGTGTACAAGGTGAGGAATTACTGCGAAACTCTTATGGAGCCATCCCGCTACGAGTTGCAGGAATTTATGGACCTGGCCGTAATCCAGTCGAGTGGATTAGAACAGGCCGAGTGAACCGCTCCCGAAAATATGTCAACCTCATTCACGTTGAGGATCTGGCTTTGTGTTGTCTCATGGCGCTTATACATGCCGAGCCAGGCACTGTTTACAATATTAGTGATGGAAATCCGAGGACCTGGATGGAGATCTGCAAGATGGCCGAGCAACGATGGGGTATTCGATTCCCTGACGCACAGGAAGTCGGTTCAACAGGAAAACGGGTGTCGAACAAACGGATGTGCGAGTTGCTGACATTGCATGGGACAGGTCTGCGCTATAGGGATCTATTCGAGACGCTTGAATTGATCCAGCGGAATTCGCTCAACGAAGCAACGCCATCACAGTGAGGCACACGAGCAAATTGTTCGTCGCGTGGGCGACCATACCGGGAATCAGGCTTCCGGTCCGTTCGTAGATCCACGCCCAGAGGAATCCGCTCCAAAAGACGCTGAGAAACCCGATCAAGCTATAGCCGTGGGCCAAAGCAAAGAGGCTGGCACTGATCAAGGCGGCAGGAAGGAATTCGAACCGGCGGCGAAGCATCGCAAACAGCAATCCACGAAACGCGAATTCCTCGAAGATCGGTGCAAAAACGACATACTCCAGTACAGTCACGGCCATGACGGATGAAGCTTCCCACACAAGATTCTGATCAAACCATTCCGTCCAGTGATTATTCAGATTCAGAAACTCGGCGGCCCGGCCCATTATCCACTCTCCCCAGAGCCCCGCTGCGACCACCGCCAGGATGGTGCCTGCCAGGCGTCCGAGGTTCTCCCGCTTGATCTCAAGGCCGAAACCGTTCGAGAAAGTCAGGCCCGCAGGCTTCAGCAATTGGACATACGCAAGACCAAGCAGCGGTAGGTTGGCCAAAGGAATCGCTAATGCGCGCAATGACGCATGCTGAAATGACGAAGTGGACAGAATAGCTGCGGTCATGACGACTCCTAAGGCGCCCCCTCGGAGAATGACCGCTGCGGCAGTTCTTCCTGACCAGGGAGGCGGAACGCCTGGTAAATTGAGACGCATACTGTCCGTCTGTCGTGCCCGCAGTCCGGCGATCCCCACAAGCATGGCCGATCCAATCACGAGGCAGATCAATTCGAACGCGATCAATGGGCGAATCCATTGTTGAACCCGATCCTCCCTGAGCACACTTTGCACGTCAACCGCCGTCAGCAGATCTTGATCGTCCGCGCGTCGTGCCAACCGGGCAGCGAGGTGGGCATAGAACCATCCGCTCGGCAACGCCTCCGCCAGCGTGGCCTGCAATTCTGCTTCTTGTGTCCTATCAAGTGGCTGAGACCCATACGCAGCTTCTATCAGTTGTCCGAACAGCACCGCAGACGTACCGCGGTTTTGCCATCCTTTGATTTCAGCGAGCGCCGCAGTTTCATAGCCGGATTCTCCAAGTAGGATTGCCAGCCGAAGTTTGGAGGGTGGATTATCGGTCGCTTCGACCAGCTCCCGATACCACTGGATGGCTTGTCCCCGCGCTTCATCAGTGCTGTCCATCGTCCAGTCAGCCAGCCATTGCTGCCATTGCGGCGCTCGACGAAGGCTATCTTGTGCGTCCAACATTCGGCTGACCATGAGATCAAGCGCGCGATCCGGCTCCTCAAAGCGCTGAAGTTTTGGAGAGGTCACCGAAAACCACAGAATAGCGCCGAGCGCCACAATCAGAATACCGGTGCATACCCCGCTCACGACCAGAGACCATCGAGAGCAATAGGGAAGAATCGATTGCTCAGGAACTACCGACTGGTCGCATGGCGGAAGATCCGGCACTGGTTGGATTGAAGCGGCCTGTTCACTCATGAGTTGCCGACTATACCATTGGTCGTCCCCCCTGCCGAATCCCCCAAAGTAGCTACGGGCACTTTCCGCAAGTGTTTCTCACGTAGCCTTAGCCATCATACTTGGCTATACTAACCGCGCGATTTAAGGAGCCTATTTGTAATGGAAAACTTTCTCGTCCCACGACGGCTGCTCCTGGGGCCAGGCCCCAGCATCGTGCATCCCAGGGTGCTACAAGCCCTGGCCACTCCGCTTGTCGGACATTTGGACCCTGTTTTCTTACACGTGATGGACGACATTCAGGCGCTCTTGCGCCGCGTATTCTCGACGACTAATCCATTTACGATCGCCGTCTCCGGAACCGGATCCGCCGGCATGGAGGCTGCGGTCGTCAACGTCGTTGAACCGGGTGACGCCGTCATCGTAGGCATCAACGGCGTGTTCGGGACGCGACTCGCGGCAATCGTTGAACGCTGCGGAGGGAAAGTCATTCGAATAGAAGTTCCGTGGGGGCAAGTGATCGAACCGGAAATGATGGCTGCGGCGCTCCGGCGGTCGAGTCCGGTCAAAGCCGTTGCGTTTGTGCATGCTGAAACTTCGACGGGAGCGTGGCAACCGCTCGAGCCGATCAGCGCCCTTTGTCGTCGGTACAATACGCTGTTGATCGTAGATGCGGTCACATCGCTTGGCGGAATCCCTGTGGAAGTCGATCGGTGGGGCATCGATGTCTGCTACAGCGCCACGCAAAAATGTCTCAGTTGCCCACCTGGCTTGGCTCCCTTGACCCTAAGTGACCGCGCGCTGTCCGTCGTCAAAAATCGACGCTCTCCCTGTCAAAGCTGGTATCTTGACCTGTCCCTCATCGCGGATTACTGGACGGAACACAACCGCGCGTACCATCACACGGCGCCGATCTCGATGCTCTATGCCTTACGGGAGGCGTTGCGTCTGATGGAGGAAGAAGGACTTCCCTCCAGATTTGCCCGTCATCAACTGAATAGCCGTGCGCTGCTTGCAGGACTCATGGCGCTCGGTCTCGACCCCTTGCCTCCTCCTGATCGGCGGCTTCCGACGCTGATCTGCGTCACCATTCCAGCGCACATCGATGAGGCAGCCGTCCGATCCCAGTTGCTGGAAATGTTCGGCATCGAAATCGGTGGAGGACTCGGCCCTCTCAAGGGAAAGGTCTGGAGAATAGGACTGATGGGAGAATCATCGACGGAAGCCAATGTGCTGACTCTGTTGAACGCAATAGAAGAAATCGGTATTCGCAGCGGGTGGGTTTCGACTCCGGGTGCCGCGCTGCAAGCCGCTGCGCATATCTATGGTGTAGGTCAGCTGTGACAATTGCCATTTATCACGTACGGCTCATCGATGGGACGGGTGACCTTCACGATAATGCGACGCTCCTCGTGCGCGGTACAAAGATCGTGATGGTCGGCCCAAGCAATGAGGTCAGAATCCCAAAAGGGGCTATCCGTATCGACGGCCGAGGTCTCGCGGTGATCCCAGGACTCATCGACTGTCATGTCCATCTTTGCCTGGGCGGAGAACCGGACGTCGTCGGCACGCTCGAATCGGAGCAGCCTTCCTATACGTTGCTGAAGTCGGCCAAACACGCGAAGGCGACGATCGATGCAGGCGTTACGACGGTGCGCGACGTGGGATCTCGGGATCATTCCATCTTCACGCTGAAACAGGCCATCGAATCGGGCTTGGTCCCAGGGCCACGCATCATCGGTGCGGGACGCGCTATCTGCATGATCGGAGGCCATGCACGGTTCATCGGTCAGGAGGTGGAGGGAACGGAGCAGGTCAGGCAGGTTGTGGCCGAGCAGATCGCCGCCGGTGCAGAGGTCATCAAACTCATCGCTTCCGGTGGCGTCTTAACGCCCGGCACCTCGCCGGACGAGGCACAAATGACGATGGAGGAATTGGCGGCAGCAGTCGATGCGGCGCACCAAGCCGGGAAAAGAGTCGCCGCCCATGCCCACGGTGCCGCCGGAATGAAGAACGCCATTCATGCGGGAGTACGATCGATCGAACACGCGACTTTGTTGGATGACGAGTCGGGAGCACTCATGAAGCGCTATGGCGTCTACATGGTCCCTACCCTTTCAGCCCTCGCGACGACAGCGGCATGCCGGCCAAGCTGCGGTATCCCGGAAAGTGCATTGGCGAAAGCCAAATCCATGACCAAGCGCCACCAGAGTAGCTTCAAAACCGCCCATCAGAGCGGCATCGCGATCGCCATGGGCACCGATGCCGGAACCCCGTTCAACTACCACGGGGACAACGCCCAAGAGCTTGAACGGATGGTTGCTTTCGGCATGACGCCAATGGAGGCCATTGTCGCCTCCACCGCCACGGCAGCCCAGCTGATCGGGATTCAGGATTCAGTCGGAACGCTGACCAAAGGAATGGAAGCGGATCTCGTGATCTTGAAAGGAAACCCCCTTCGACGGATCGAGGTGCTGAGAGATCGGGACAAGATTATGGGTGTGATGAAATCCGGTAAGTTTGTGTCCGGACCACTCACGAAGTAAATCATTCGACTTGGCTACGGTAGCCGATTGCAACGGAATAGTGGAAGGAGAAGGATG
>JAICUC010000032.1 GCA_025936075.1 Nitrospira sp.
AAAACAAGGATGGTTCATGCCCTGGAAACCGAGGATCCGACGGAACTGCACTACCTCCTTGCGCAGGTGGACGACTACCATTCCTACCTGTGGCGGTATTATAAGAAGTTAGCGCAGACGCGAGCCCAGCGGATGGATCCGGGAGTCTGACTTCCAGCGCGTTCCGAACTGGCGCGACCCACACGTATGCCGGGCTCACCTGCCTTCTCCATCACGAGGCGTGAACGTGCAGTTTGCCGTGGCCCTTTCGAAAATAGTCGAGACGGAATCTGCGGCTCGGGCTGTGGCCGAAAGCATCAGGGCGCAACTGAGGGCCACTCCAATTAACCTTGCCTGCGTTTTCTTTTCCGCTCATCATGCCGCCGAAGCCGACCTCTTGGCGAGTGTTCTAGCAGAGGCACTTCGTCCCGATCTGCTGATCGGCTGCAGCGGCGAGGGCGTAATTGCCGGAGCGGAGGAATTGGAAACAACTCCGGCGATTACCGTCTGGGCCGCCGTCCTTCCCGACGTCAATCTTCACCCGGTGCGGTCGTCATTTTCACCGGAGCACGATCAATTTCACCTCTCTGGGTGGCCTGAGCCTGGTATTGAGGAGGCGTCATTCCTACTACTTGCCGATCCCTTCACCCTGCCGATTCAAGATATCCTTAGGGTTATGGAAGAACGCTATCCTGGAACGAAGGCGATCGGAGGACTGGTCGGAGGTGGGCAAGAGGCCGGCATGAATCGACTGGTTCTCGACGACCAAGTCCTCGATAGTGGGTTAGTAGGCGTGCGCCTCTCCGGACCTGTGGATATTCGACCGATCATCTCACAGGGGTGTCGTCTGATCGGCGACCGGTTCGTCGTGACGAAAGCCGAGCGCAATCTGATACACGAGCTCGGAGGTGCGTCGGCTCTAGAGCGGTTGCAGGCTGTCTTTGAATCGCTGACGGAGGAAGACCGATGTCGCGCTCATCGGGCGCTCCATCTTGGTATTGTGATCGATGAACATCGGAGTCGGTTCGAGCGCGGCGATTTTCTTATTCGGAACCTGCTGGGTGCCGACCGTACCACAGGCGCCATTGCGATCGGCGATGTCGTGCAAGAAGGTCAGACGGTGCAGTTCCATCTACGCGACGCGGAATCAGCCACGGAAGATTTGAATTCTCTGTTGGAAACCGACCGAGTCGGCCATCGGCATCCTCCGCTCGGCGCCCTCATGTTCAGCTGTTGCGGCCGTGGTCGGGGACTCTTCGGGCGGCAGAATCATGATGCGGCAGCGACAACGGAACGCCTGGGACCGATTCCTATCGCGGGGTTTTTTGCACAAGGCGAAATCGGGCCGGTCGGCCATCGGAACTTCTTGCACGGGTACACTGCCAGTATTGCCCTGTTTGCCGAACGAGATCGCTAACGTATCCTGGTTGACCAGGCCGTCCAGACCATGCCATACAGTGAGGGGAGGAAATCGTATGAAATCGCTGTACATGTCATCTATCGTGATGATGTTGATCCTGACATCGACATTGGGATTAGGAGGTTCCATGGCAGAGAACAAGCAGGAAGTCATTACACCATCCGGACTGAAATATATCGATCAAGAGGTCGGCACCGGGGACGTGGCGGTCGCCGGAAAGACGGCGAGCGTCCACTATACGGGCTGGCTGGAGAACGGCAAAAAGTTCGATAGCTCCGTCGATCGCGGACAGCCCTTTTCGTTTCCGCTCGGCGCGGGGCGGGTCATAAAGGGCTGGGACGAAGGGGTGCAGGGGATGAAGGTGGGAGGCAAGCGTAAACTCACCATCCCGTCTGATTTGGGATACGGATCGCGCGGTGCAGGCGGTGTGATCCCAGCGAACGCCACGCTGATTTTCGACGTCGAATTGCTCGGCGTGCGGTAACCGTACGGTGAAGCACACGCCCCTCATTGCACAACATCACGCCGCCGGCGCGAAACTGGTCGACTTCGCGGGGTGGGAAATGCCCATCCACTACACCGGCGTTGTGGATGAGTATCACACCGTTCGATGCAAGGCCGGTCTCTTCGATGTCAGCCATATGGGGCGGATTGTCGTCACCGGCGCAGGCGCCGAATCTTTCCTTCAACGCATGACGACGAACGATCTCGCTGCGCTGCGGCCCATGCAGGCACAGTACTCGATGGTCTGCAACGAGCAGGGCGGCATCAAGGACGATATCTTCGTCTATCGGTTGAGGAGGGCCGGAGAATTTCTTCTCTGCGTCAACGCGTCCAATCGAGACAAGATCGTATCGTGGCTTACGGAGCACAGTCGGGGAGCTCCTGACTGTCAAATTTACGACCGTTCAGCAGAGATCGCTCAGATTGCCTTGCAGGGCTCGGCTGCGCGAAACATTGTCGCGGCGATCGGATTGCAACAGTTGGATCGGCTCAAACTCAGAGAATCAACGACGGTGCAAGTCGCGGATGTCGAATGCCTGGCGGCACGAACCGGTTATACCGGAGAATTCGGCTACGAGTTCTATGTGTACGGATCAGCCGACCCAGTTTGGGACAAGCTGTTGAACATGGGCAAGCCGTTCGGTTTGAAACCGGCGGGACTCGGCGCACGGGATCTTCTGCGTCTTGAAATGGGCTACCTGCTCTATGGCAACGATATCGATGAACGAACGACGCCGATCGAGGCTGGAGCGGAATGGGCCGTGCGTTTCGAAAAGAATGGGGAGTTTGTCGGAAAGCAGGCCTTGTTGATTCAAAAACAAGCGGGCTTGTCCCGACGATTCATCGGCTTTGAATTGTTGGAAAAAGCCGTTCCCCGCCATGGGTTCAAAATTCTCTCTGCCTCCTCACCACAGTCTCTCATCGGGGAAGTCACCAGCGGCAATCTTTCCCCTCTTCTTCAGAAGGGGATTGGACTGGGGTATGTATCCCCAGAATATGCCGAACTCGGGACGGACCTCTTCATCGACATTCGAGGAAAAACGATTCCAGCGAAGGTTGTGAAACTACCTTTCTATAGACGTTCCCCAAGTAACTGAAGCATGTATCATCAGAGGGCGGCTTCCCGTTCAAAGTGTACGTGATTAACTGCGGAGAATCTCGATGGTTCGCAACATTTATACGGGGAAGGTCATTACGCTGAACGTCGACACCGTCAAGTTGCCGAATGGGGTAACGGTTGACCTGGAAACCATCCGCCATCCGGGGGCGGCCGCGGTCGTTCCGATCAAAGATGATGGGACCGTGGTTTTGATCAGGCAGTTCCGGCATGCCGTCGGGGGATTCATTTATGAAATTCCGGCGGGAAAGCTGGCCTCCGGCGAAGACCCGTTGCATTGTGCCGCACGAGAACTTGAAGAGGAAGTCGGTTATCGTGCGTCTTCCTTCGAATTACTCTCCAGCATTTTTACCGCTCCGGGTTTCGCGGATGAGGTGATTCATGTCTACAAGGCCACCGGTCTCACGGAAGGGCGTCAGCAATTGGATCGAGATGAAGTGCTGGAAATCATCGAGATGCCGCTGCATCGTGCAATTGCACAAATTCAGGACGGGACGATCCGGGATGGGAAAACAATCGTCGGTCTCCAAGCGGTCTACATCGAGAATGCCACGAATCGCTGATCGACTCTGCGGAGCGCAGCATGGTGAGTTTCGTCTGGCGGTCCTATAAAGTGAGTAATCAGGAAATTTTATCCAGCCACGATACTACGAGAGCGATTCATTGAACTCTTAGGATAGAATTCCTGAGTCGGAACCGAGGGGAGTCATTACTAACCTGCCTCAGGTAGATCCCTAGCGCGCGCGTGGCTCAGTTCACAGCGAGACCGAATCGTGCTATCTTCCATTCCACAGCGTTAGCGCAACTCTTGCTTCACTTCCTAGGTTTATGGCGTATGGTGTCCGAGCGTATACTTGTGCGAGATGCGAATCCTATCGATGTCTTATGGCCGTTGATCTTCAAAGAAGGAGAACAGTGCCAATGTTGCTAAAGGGGAAAAAGGGACTCATCATCGGCGTGGCCAATAAACACAGCATCGCTTGGGCCATCGCGCAATCAACGGCCGGCCAAGGGGCGCAGCTTCTCTTTAATTATCAGAACGAACGGCTGAAACAAAATGTTGAAGAGCTTGCCGCCACGTTGCCTGGCGCAAAGGCGTTTCCCTGCGACGTGAGCAATGATGGTGAGATTGCGTCGCTCATGCAACAGGTTCAGAAGGAAGTCGGCCAAATCGATTTTCTCGTCCATTCCCTGGCGTTCGCTCCCCGGGAAGAGCTGAGTGGACAATTCGTGAATACCACGCGGCAAGGATTTGCGACGGCGCTCGACATCAGTGCCTATTCTCTCGTGGCCGTCGCAAGGGCCGCCTTGCCGTTGATGACTGTCGGAGGCTCCATCGTCACACTCACCTATCTCGGGAGCGAACGTGTCGTGCCTCATTACAACGTAATGGGTGTCGCCAAAGCCGCGCTGGAAGCCATCGTCCGCTACCTGGCCTATGACCTGGGTCCTCTGAATATCCGTGTGAATGCAATCTCCGCGGGACCGATCAAAACGCTGGCCGCGCGTGGGGTCTCAGGCATTACCAAGATGGTCGACTACCACAAGGAAATGGCTCCGCTCCGACGCGCAACCGAACAGGGCGATGTCGGCGACACCGCCTTATTCTTAGTCAGCTCATTGGGACGGGGCATTACCGGCGAAGTGATCTACGTGGATGGAGGATTCAATATTTTGGGCATGATGGCTTCGGGTGAGCAGGGAGTCTCCTGATCTATCGGCGTCGGAGTTAGCGTCGAATCCAGACAGCTGATGAATGGACATGGTGCCTCTTTATACATAGGTTGGCGTCTACTCAGATGAAGCCGTTTCCTCATTGGATACATGAATGATGCGGATGAGAACTCTCATACTGGTGATTATCCTGGCAAACGGCCTGTTCTTCCTACCAATGCCGTCTTCGGCGCAGCAGACAGGCGAGCGCCTTGCCAAACAAGCTCTCGAAGAATGTAATAAAGGGAGACTTGCCAGGGAACGTGCGACACGGCTTGCCCATTTTCAACAAGGCCAGATCTTGGGTGAACGCTCGGTGGCAGCGGAGGAGGGAAGCGCCGATGCCCACTTTGCACTGTTTTGCAATTTGGGAGAGCTGCTCCGCATCGACGGGGAATCCCTAACCTCCCTTCTCGGACTCCGCCGCATGATGAATGAACTCGACCGGGCTCTGGAAATCAATCCAACTCATATCGATGCGCTCTCGGCGAAAGGGGCCTTACTGGTGAAGTTACCGAGTTTCCTGGGGGGAGACTCGGAAAAAGGAGAGCAGCTGTTACAACAGGTAGTGAAGCAGGCCCCGAGAGCAGTCAATGCCAGGCTTGCGCTTGCCCGCGTCAAGTGCCGACAGGGTCAACATGAGGAAGCCGCCCTGCTGGCATCCGATGCGTTGGCCATCGCCCAGAAACATAAACGTCTTGAGTTCATCCCTGAGGCAGAAGCCATGCTGGAGCAGGCACGAGCCAACGCGGAAAAAAATAAGGAACATCGCTCCTAGCCCATCTCGGCGGAGAGGCCGTCTGCTCTCTTCACTCAATCGTTCGTCGAAGTGCCTTCAAGCGACCCTGCCGCTTCTTTCGTTCAATCCGCCGGTTCTGAGAACTCCGTGTCGGCGCGGTCGCCTTTCGTTTCTTGCGGGGGATTGCCGCACGTTGAATAAGCGTCCGTAAACGATTCAGCGCATCCTCACGGTTGCGCTCTTGTGTGCGGTATTGCTGGGCCTTGATCATGATCACCCCGTCGGCTGAAATCCGCTGATCGGGCAGCTTCAACAGGGCATCTTTATAAAACTGCGGCAAAGATGATGTATGGATATCAAATCGCAGATGGACGGCCGTGGAGACCTTGTTGACGTTCTGCCCCCCTGCGCCTTGCGATCGTATGGCGTGTAGGTCGATTTCGTGATCCGGGATGGCAACAGACGATGAAATGCGCAGCATGAGGAGTAGCTAGCATAGTCCATATGCCGGCGCAATAAGTAACCTCCTGGACAATTCTATATACGAGCGATTTCGCACTCTATGATCATATATTTTTCGCTCACCTAAAGATCAAATCAATAAATACTCATTGGGCTCGCATTCCGCAAACAAGCTCAAACCTATAGCAATCTTTGACTTTATTGCATCTGTGCGTCTCGTGGACATGAACGTGACCAATCCACGGAATAGGCACTGGATGTGCTTTGTGACCCGTAAAGAGGCTGTGTCGGCATCTATAAACACATTCCATGTAGCGGCATAGCGGGCGGAGAATGACAAGACTGACTTGAACAAATCAGGAAGGACGCGATGCCGTCTTTTGAACATTTAGCTGGCACCCAGGAAGAAAAACCACAAAACGGAATACCCGGATTAAGATATTGGCAGTATGACCTAGTAGCAGGATTGCAAGTTGCGCTGGTGGGCCTCCCACTTTCCCTCGGGATTGCATTGGCTTCGGGGGCGGCTCCGATTACTGGAGTGATTTCTGCCATCATTGCAGGACTTGTGTTCCCGCTTCTCGGCGGCGCCTATATTACGATCAGCGGCCCGGCGGCAGGTCTCGCACCCGCCCTCCTGGCCGGTATGCTGACTCTCGGCCAAGGCGACTTGGAGGCAGGGTACCCTCTGGTGCTCGTGGCCATCTGCCTTACCGGAGCAGTGCAGGTGTTGCTGAGTATCTATAAGGCCGGTCGCTTCGCCATGTATTTCCCAATGTCGGTGCTTCAGGGTATGTTGGCAGCCATCGGAATGCTGATTATCATTAATCAGCTCCCTGCGCTCTTAGGCCACCTGACGCCTTCGACGAAATCAATCCCTGACGCCATCATTCTCATACCCGCGCAAATCATGGGGATGAACTTCGAGGTCTTCGCCGTCGGAGGTGCCACGTTGGCCCTTCTCTTCGGCCTCGACAGCAACGTAGTCAAGAACCGACGATGGATGAGAAATATTCCGGCGCCGCTCTTGGCAGTAGCTTTGGGAGGGGTTGCCGGTTGGATGCTGCACTTCCCCGAGGCCTATCTGATTCATGTTCCCAAAGATGTTCTGGCGCAAGGGATCCATTTTCCCAATTTCTCTGAAATATGGCAGCGGTCCGAGCTATGGTTTGCATTATTGACCATAGTTGTGACTCTGACGTTGATCGATGGAACCGAGACTCTGGTCACCATCGCCGCAATCGACAAGATCGACCCCTTCGGCAGAAAATCGGACCCTAATGTCACGCTCAGAACCATGGGCGTGTCCAACATCCTCTCCGGCTTAGCCGGCGGATTAACGATTATTCCCGGAGGGATCAAAAGTACGGCGAACATCATTGCCGGGGGGCGTACGCTATGGGCGAATTTTTACTATGCCCTATTCCTGGCGCTCTTCGTATGGCTCGGGACCGACCTGATAAACAGAATCCCGCTCACCGTCCTGGCTGCCTTGCTCATATTTATCGGATGGAGACTGTGTGCGCCGAAAATCTTCCTGAAGGTATTTTCGATCGGGGCCGAGCAACTCCTGGTCGCGGTCGTCTGCGTCGCGGTAACACTGTACACTTCAGATATCTTATCGGGAGTGATCGCCGGAACCGTGACGAAGATCCTCGTGCTTTGTTTTGATGTGGTAAAGGCGCTGACGGTTGAACGGCGATTCCACGCCGGTCCCACCGAATCGTTCTCCGCCCGTGTCTGGACGGCATTTAAAGAGCTGTTCGGAGATCCCATCATCCGAATTGGAGACGGGCGCATACAGGGAGGATCTATACCAGTCATGAGTGTTGCAGCCAAAAATATGAAACATCCCTATAAGATTTATCTTTCATCGCTCAGCTGCATGAACCTGATGAAACTCGATGCGAAGCTCAAGGCTCTTCCTAATTCCAGGGACAACTTCATGATCATCTTGTCCGGGCATGTGGTGGATCATTCGGCAATGGAGTATTTGCATCAGTTCCGAGATCAACATGTGAAAGCCGGTCATAATTGCGTGATCCTTGGGACTCAGCATTTCCTTTCTCATTCAGACCATCGTTTGGCATACCGAGTGAGTCACTCTGATGATGCGATGGCGTATGGGTGAAGGTCTACTGGTATGCGAATGTGAAACAAACCGGGCCGTGATCATGTTCCCCGTATAATGATCTTTCGACGCGTCGGCTGTTCATCAGCTTGCGAGAAAGTCTAACGGTTTGATTGATGATCTGGGTTCGACGGATCGCAGCTATCGAATCTCGTACTACTTCATTCCCGACCTCGCCGAACCAACTATAAACCCCGCTGGAAGCAAGATGCGAATATGAAGAATCATAAGATGGAGTATTTGCTGAGAGGTTCTTCTGCATTTGAAAGCCCTATCGGGAAACGGAGATGGACCGAATCCATTGGAAATCGAGAATTTGGTCTTGTCTAAGGACTCATCCGATGCCGTGCGTCCGCAATTTTCTCAGGCAGGTCAAAAAGATGCCTGTCCATGTCGGTGTCATTTGATACTCCATCTAAAGAAGTGGTCCTCGGCAAACGTCTTGCAGCGGAACCGCGCGTACAGTAGCATGCCATGGGGAGATCTCCCATGATGCAAGCCAATATTTTCGTGGTAGACGATCAGGCGGCGTTCCGTAACGCGCTGGAAAAGCTGCTTTCTCGTATGCAACATCGGATTCGGTCGTTTCAATCCGGCGAAGAGCTGCTCGCGGCGATCGAAGAGGATGTGCCGGACTTAATTCTGCTCGATCTGAAGATGCCCGGCATGACCGGCATCGAAGTTCTGCAAGAGCTCCGCCCAAAGGGGTGTGATGCGCTTGTCATCCTCCTGACGGCATATGGAACGGTAGAGGATGCAGTGGAAGCCATGAAGCTGGGCGCATTTGATTTCCTCATCAAAACAGTCGATCTTGAAAACCTTGAGCCGGTCGTCAACCGAGCCCTTGAACATATTCTGCTGAAGCGGCGCGTGTCCTACAATAACGAGCACGAGGCCGATCAATATCAATTAAGCAATCTGAGCGCGCATAGCTTGGCAATGAGAGCGTTGCTGGTTCAGGTGCGGGAGGTGGCCCAGAATCCGAATGTGCCCATACTTGTGATGGGAGAAACCGGAGCCGGGAAAGAATTCTTAGCGCGTGTCATTCACCATAACAGCGCACGCGCCAAGGGGCCGTTTGTGAAAATCAGTTGCACCGCCCTTTCGCCCATGCGGTTCGAGCGCGATCTCTTTGGGTATGAGCGAGGCGCCTTCGCCGGAGCGGAGAGGAGAAAGCTCGGTCTGCTGGATCAAGCGGAAACCGGCACGCTGTTCCTCGACGAGATCGGTGATCTCGATCTCGTGATGCAGGGCAAGTTGGTGGGAATCGTGCAGGATCGAATGTTTCGTCGTCTCGGGGGAGTCGAGGATATTTCCGGGGACTTCCGCGTGATCGCGTCCTCCTACCGGGATCTTAAGGTGGAAGTGTCGGGAGGACGTTTTCGAGAAGATCTCTTTTTTCGTCTTAGTGCGATGCAGTTCGTCGTACCGCCTCTCAGGAACCGCACGGAGGATATCATACCTCTCACCAAGCTGTTCATGATGAAGTACGGACTGGAGCTCGGGAAAGAGGTGACCGATATCGACCCTAAAGCCATGGCAACGCTTCAACAGTACTTATTTCCAGGCAATATTCGAGAACTTCAGAACATTATCGAACGGGCGATGATGTTGTGCATGGGGAAGACCTTGACCAGCAGTGACCTTCCCGGAGCGCATTGAGTCCATGCGGTGCTGGTCGGGAGACGCGGGCGTGCTGGCACATAGTTGGCAATATTTCGTGTTTCATCGGAGTGTTTATGCAAGCACGTTTCCCTCAGAAATTCTTAGATGACCTTCCGATCCTTCCCAAGCTTCTCCTTATTCCGGCTATTCCATTTGTCTCTCTGATGCTCTTCAGCATGATGACCTATCTGGATGTCCAGAATTTTATACAGGGCGAAGAACGCCTGACCCAACTCTATCTTCTGCAAAAGACGGCAGCCCAATACATGAGTGCCATAGCCGATGAGGAAACAGCATTTCTGGGATATGTCATCTCTGAGAACGATCGATACCTGTCCCGTTTCCAGGAGGGTCGGAGAAGCGTCATGGAAATGGATCAGGAGTTGGAGATCCAACTCCCCTCGCAGCATGGACGATTCGACGACATTCGCGCCTTAGTGAAGAAGTCATTTTTGGAGAAAGAAGCACTGCTGCAAAGCATGGTGCAGGGAAATCGGGCCGATGCAATTCAGTATGTTCGGGAGGGGCGAAGTCGAGCGACCATGCACGAGGTTCGGAAATGGATGGCACGGTTTGATCAAGAACAACATGACATGCAGCAGCAGGAGCTGTCTCGGTTAAGCTACGATCGAACATGGACACGTTTTCTCATTCTTGGAGGCGGGTTGGTGACTCTTTGCTTCGTCATCCTCGCGCTGGCACTCATCGCCCATTCCATCGCCACTCCATTAACAGCTTTATCAAAGGTCGTCGGTTCGACAGCCGGACAGACGATTCCCTCCATTCCTGTCTTTGACCGTAAAGACGAAATCGGCGAGCTCACCACCGTGATGAAAAAGATGAGCTCGCAGATCCGCAAAGACCTCGATGAAGTCCAGCAGTCTGAAGCCGCCCTCAAGAAGTTAAATGCACACTTGTCCGCTTCCGAGGCGAAGTATCGGGGGCTCGTGGATCATGCGCCGCTCGGCATCTTTATGACAAAAGGGGTGAGAGTCACCTTCAGCAATCGTTACAATCAGCAGTTGGCTGGTCTGGATTCTGAATCGGCTGTTGATCCCGAGGCATTCCGCCAGCGGATGCATCCTGAAGATCGCGACCGCGTTTTCATGACATTTTCAGAGGCCGTAGCCGCAGGGCGACCCTGCGAAATCATTTTCCGCTTACTTCAGGGAGACGGCAGTGTCCGGACGGTCTTAAGTCAACGTGTGCCGATCATGGATTTGGAGGGACCCGATGTCATCTATGTGGGTTTTAATATCGACATTACGACTCTGGACAATCTGCAATTGCAATTAAGGCGCGCGGAAAAGTTGGCGACGTTGGGACAAGTTGCGGCCGGCATCGCTCATGAACTTAGAAATCCGCTGGTGGGCATCGGTTCGACGGCCAAGGTCTTGATGGATGACTTCGAATCAGGCGATCCGAAACGCAAGGAGATCGAGGTCATCTTGTCGGAGACGCGACGATTGGATCGGATCGTCAATCAAATCGTGGACTATGCACGCCCACGCCGACCTGTGCCGACACGAATCGATCTTAACCGGCTCGCCGGTGAGGTGTCCAAAATGTTGAGACTCCGGTTGGAGGATAAGCACCTCACGATCAAGATCACTATTTCACCCATGATCAGCGAATTCACCGCCGATCGCGACCTCCTGAGACAAGTGCTCTTGAATATCGTGGACAACGCCATTGACGCCACCCCGCCCGGCGGTTCTCCCATCGAAATCACGGGACATGAGTTGTTCCGCGAGGAAAGGCCCGGTTTGGTGATTCAAGTCAAGGACGACGGTGTCGGCATTCCACCGGAACTGCTTCCGAACGTATTTCAGCCGTTCGTCACATCCGGGAAAAAACATGGAACGGGATTGGGCCTGGCTATCTGCCAGAATATCGTCGAAAGCCATGAAGGGAACATCTATGTGACGAGCGAAGTGGGAAAGGGTACGATTGTCGGCATCTGGTTACCGTTGGAACAAAAAACCGCGCTGGAAAGGGTGTGACCCATGAACACGGTCGTTTTTGTGGTCGACGACGAACAAGTTATTCGCACGGCCATCGTCAAGCGGCTGGTCAGGCAAGGGCATTTCGCCACCGGCTATGAATCCGGCGAGGTGTTGTTGCAGGAGCTCGAGCACAAACTCCCTGAGCTTGTGCTGCTCGATCTGAAGATGCCCGGCATCAGCGGCCTCGATGCCCTCAAACACGTACGTCAACTTGCTCCCTCAGCCATCGTCATTATGCTGACCGCGTATGGAACGGTGCAGGATGCGGTAGAAGCCATGAAATTGGGGGCGTACGATTTTTTAATCAAAACGGTCGATCTTGAAGGAGTGGAGGCGGTCGTCGCCCGTGCGATCGAAATTCTGAAATTACGCCGCCGCTTGGAATCGGAACTAGATGGACAGACCAACCGCTACCATTTGAGTAACGTCGAGGCTCACAGCCGGGCGATGAAACAATTGCTCGAACAAGTACGAGAAGTGGCGGAAAATCCAAAACCCACCGTGATGCTGCTGGGCGAGACAGGAACAGGGAAAGAGTTTCTGGCACGGGTTATCCATCATAATGGGCCGAGAGCGGCGGGTCCGTTCGTGGGAGTCAACTGCACCGCGATTCCCAAGGATCTCTTTGAGAGTGAATTATTCGGATATGAGCGCGGAGCTTTTACCGGTGCCAATCAGCGCAAGCTTGGATTGCTGGAAAAGGCGGAAGGCGGCACGCTGTTTCTTGACGAAATCGGGGATCTCGATCTGACGATGCAGGCAAAGCTGCTGCGAGTGATTCAGGAACGATCATTCAGGCGGCTCGGGGGCACCGACGATCTCGGGGCGGATTTCCGCCTTATTACGGCGACGAACCGAGAAATCAAGAAGGAAGTGGAGCGAGGAACCTTCCGAGAAGATCTCTATTTCCGTCTCAATGTCGTCGCATTTGAGATCCCTCCGCTTCGTAAGAGATTCGAAGATATTATACCCCTCTGCCGGAAAACAATTGTGCGCTTTGCCCTGGAATTCGGTAAACCTGTTCCTGAATTGGACTCGGAAGCTCGTGCAATGTTGGAGCGATATCAATATCCGGGGAATATTCGAGAGCTGGAAAACACTCTCGAACGAGCCATGATTTTCTGTTCTGGACAAACATTGACGGCGAACTATCTCCCGCGAGAATTGCATGAGCACGTCGGGCAAACCACCATGTCGGTTTCCCAAGGCGATGACCGCCTGATTCGCATTGAGATGCAGGTCGGAAAACATACGCTGGAGCGAATCGAAGAATCCATCATCGAAGAAGTCCTACGGGTGGCGGACTACAACAAAAGCTTGGCCGCCAAGTACCTGGGCCTCACCCGATTTTCGCTGGATCGGCGCTTGAAAAAACTCACGGACTCACCAAGGTAAAACTCTTCAAACTTCACCGAGCTAGAGTGGTTATTCTGGCTGTGATACCTAATCGAGCGATGACGTCCCGTCGCTTGCGGCTGATCCACGGCGATGAAGCATGGCTTCTCAAGAGGCTCATTGAGAATGTAAAGCCGGATGTCGCCTGGTGCAGAGCCTTTTCCAGCTCCCTCGCAGTTGCGCGGCAGACGCTTGCTCCGGTCAGGTTTTAGAAAATTCAATTGGCCTGCTTCCATTGGCTGCGCTGTTGTCGTATGCTTCAATGCGGTTCCCTTATAACCTCGGTTCATTGACGGAGACTCTTCAATGGACGATGTCCCTTCACATACCAAGAACAAAGTAGGGAACAGACGAACGGAGCCTTCGCTGCAGGCGGCATTGCTGCCGAAAGCTACGGCAGACATCATGGGCTTAGGCTCGAAATCCACGCCGCGTCGGACGAAAAAGAGGGGAGCCTTCATCTCGCAGCGGGGTAAAGAGTATGGTATAGCCATCGGCACAACGCTCCTTGCCTTTCTCCTGCGCTTGTCTCTTGATTCATACCTCAACGACCGCCTCGCCCATGCCGCATTTCTCGTCGCAATAGCGATTACCACTTGGTATGGCGGGATAGGGTCTTCGTTGCTGGCTGTTCTATTAGGTGGGCTGATTGCCAATTGGGTTTTTCTTCATCCTCGTTACACATTCAGCTTTACAGATTTGGAAGATCAAGCCGGGATTGCCGTCTACTTGACCGTCAGTTTCGCGCTGGTCGGGTTTGCACAAACATGGCGGTGGGCTTGGAAGAGAACGGAAGAAATGACGCAAGAGCTACGAATGGAAATTGATCGCCATCGAGAGACTGAAGAGTCGACGCATATCGGATCAACGGAAAGCACGCCTGCTTCACAACGTCAGCACAGGTTATAATTCGGCCCCACCCATTTATGGAGAGAAGAGGAAAGCAAAGGAGATTTCTCGAAGTGGATCCTAACTTTACAGAGTTCTCTCTATTCCCTCAACATTATCTGCAATATATAGGCAAAGCTGATACTAAAACCGGTGGATGATTCCTACTCCGACGTTGGTGTTGTGATCGTGTGTCTGATGGAAATTCTGCTTACGATTCGCCCGCTGGACGGATAACGTCAGTGCCGTCTGATTAGTCAGCTTGTAGAGGAGCCTTCCATTCCCCAGAAAGATGTTCTCATGTCCGTCATTTCGCTCGTCCTCAGGGATTCCGCTCGTAAAATTGTTACGTTCATAGTGGAAATCCAACTCCAATTCGAGATGCGGCATCAGTTCGGCGTCACATCCGACCGCAAAGAAATGATGCACATAAGAAACATCCCCTTCTGCCTCGAATGCAAGACGGCCGGTGTTCAAGCCACGTTCGTAATGATAGGCGACAAAAAATTTCACATGGTCCGTTGCTCGCCAAAAGATATGTGGACCGATTGTCCAAAACGTTGTATTAAGCATGGAAAACGCATCGTTGTAGATACGCTTACCTACTCGCCCCTGGAGGCGAAATTCCCAATTGTCGGAGAGACGTTGCTCGAGCCGGATGTACCCGACATGTGAGGTTAACCTCACATCTGCCAAAGTCCCCGTCTCGCCCTCGTGCTCGCCGTCGTGCTTATCGATGCTTCCGAGGAGTTGATCCGGCGCAGTATAGTAGCGGAGCCGAAGGGCCGTGTTAGGAGTAAACGAGTGCAAGGCTTCGACTGCGACGCTCGCCTGGCTGAATTCCGGATTAACGGCATATACGAATCCCTGCGGTTTGATGGAGAAGGCCGTACGCCCCAATCCCGTCGTAATCGCATTCGATATGAGCGCCCCGGGCTCGAACACCATGTCGGAGCCGAACCCCGTGCGAGACACGTCCAAGACCGGTTGGGTAGGGTCGCCATCGATGTTTGACCGACGGGTGGCTGAAAAAAGTGCAACGTCATCGGTGTAATATAAAATACCTTCGCCTTGAGCGGACCACTCGGCCAGGGCTGAAGAGACAGCCGCCAGGGTAGAAATTCCGATCAGAAACAAAACTCTCAGCAACATACCGCTTCCTTTCTATCTCTTCGGCAAAGAATGAATCTCCGGCTATGTGCTGTACCGATATTCTATAAAGGTGGTTCATTACCGCGAACGGCAGTTAAGGCGGGACCGGCATTGTCTGTTCGGAAGAAAATGGATGTTTCACTCCGGCGCTTTGGCTGGGAGCCAGGCTTCGTCTTTGTCCCTCCATCTCACGATTCTTCGGTCCTCGCTTGAGCACCTCCTGAAAAAAAGGGCTCACCATGCCAAAGGACCGATTGAATATCCAAGGAGATTGATTCGACGGTGTGAGACTGCTCTCTTTTTAATGCGTATCCCAATAACTCCCTCCTGACCCTTGTGCCCACCTTTATCCTCGACCATCTTTCCAACTATGTGGTTCCTCTCGCATTCACGTGTGGAATAGAGCGATGTCGCACAATGTACACAGTGCGTTTTTAAAAAGCAATTCAATTTCTTGGGAGTTACATCACGCTTATCTTTAAATAAATGCAGTATAAACAGTGATTTACATACAGTGCGATTTTGTCGGTAAGGGCGTGCATCTTGCTAGTTATCTAAGTACGTCGGCCTCAGAAATGTAAGAGAGATGAAGGAGGGCCTCATGAAAGATCCATCACCGAGGAATGTTCGATTCTATCGCGGCTGGCTGGGAAGCTCGTTCATTTTCTTACTCCTAAGTGTGCTCGTCGTGATGGGATGTGCCACTGTGGTTACCCCCCTGAAGCCCAGCACCGTGGCTTCAGTGGAAGCGCCTGATCACGGCTATGTGCTCGGGCGGGTGAATCTTCAGTGGAATGGGAAGACCCAAGTCACGGGCCAGTCTCCATTCACTATGAAATGGCGACTGACAAATGAAAAGAGCGGGACTCAGCTGGTGATCAATCAGGTTCCGGTTGACGGTCCCTTCGTGTTGAGCCTACCGGCGGGCTCTTATCAATTGACGGCGGTTAGTTTCGATAATTCCCTGGGTGAGTGGCGGACACCTCTCCCAACTTCCTTCAGCGTTCAGCCCCAGGAATGTACCTATGTTGGAACCTGGGACCTCACGATGCAAACGCGGTTTTTCTCGGGTTTATTGACTCGTCGGGTGCGCGATCAACAGGAGCAGGCTGAAATAGACATGCGCTCCATTATGGGAGATCGGACATGGCCTCCGATGGTGACGCAATTGGGAACATCGGTGCAAAGCCCTCTCGTGCTAACGGCTCAAATTCAGGGCACTCAGCTCACATCACCGCCGTGAGAAGATTGAGTCGCCATTTCCGTGAGGGGCTGGTCGGCGGGTGTCGCGTGCACAATGGTCTTAACATGCTCTTCTATCCGTTAATCTCCCCTCCCCGGACCGTGGCGGCCGGTGTCTCCTTCAACGCCGATCTTCATTGAGTTTATCGCTTCGAACTTGTATCCAACTGTCGAAAGACGCGTTGCGGCCAAAAAGTAAGACGGGGTGTCTCCGTAAAAGACGTTTATGCACTTCATTTTTTCAGATTCCTCATCACGATATCAGGTCCTTTCTGTGTCTTTCCGGCATACCGTGTCGGTCTGTCCCGAAGTGAGATCCGATATCCTCCTGCATCGATTCCAAACTGTGGAGAGAAATCATTGGAACTTTGCTCATCGATAAGAAGTCAAGGCTCACTTTCTTCATGGCATCATGTTTGCTGATGAATACGTCGGGTAATTTTAGGCTCGGTCTGGCACAAGATCATCGAAAGGTTGCCGTCTACTATAGCCATGCTATAGCCATGAAACGAGGAAGTTGCGATAGGCCTCAAGAGGAGATGCCCGTTGAATCGACCTGTACGAACGGCTTTTTCGCCTAGGATCGGAGTTGGGTGTCCGGAGCTCGATTGTTGTGCAGTCGTATGAGGAGATCGCGAAAGAACGCGAACAAAAGGTCTGCGGTATCTTGAGCTCATCAAGGAGTCCTGGTCACGGCCTCTCGCACGATGTGAATTTCGTTAGGTCGACCGGCAGTCAATATTAATTACAGGCGAGAAGGAGGGACTATGCGTTATGTTACGAAAGCCGTGCTCCTGGTCACGGTATTGCTCGTACTCCAAGCCTGTGGGACTACCGTCCAACCCGGTCAACGGGGATTACGCTGGTACCCTTTGACCGAAGGTCTGACCACCGAAACACTGAAGAGTGGATTCTATTGGCGGGCGCCGTGGAATCAAGTCTATTTGTACGACGTGCAATGGCGCAGTTATACCGAAAGCGTCGATGCCCTCAGCTCAGATGATTTGCTGGTCGTCCTCAAGGCCGCCATTGTCATGAGACCAAATCCAGAAGAGGTCTATTTCCTGGCCCAGGAAATCGGATCGGATTTCTACCCTCGCGTCGTGAGGCCGGAATTATTAGCAGCGGTCAGAAGTGTCGTCTCCAATTATCCCATGGTTAATGTGCCGGAAAAAAGCTCGGAAATTGCCAGCAAAGTACAGGCGGTTGTGGTCGAAAAACTTAAAGGGCGTCATCTCGAAATAGCAAGCGTTGCCATGGCCGATATCGAACTGGCCAAGGTCGTGCTGGATGCCGTCGAGCGAAAACAGGCGAAAGAACAAGAAAAGGAACAAAAAGAATTCGAACTCATCATCGCTGAAAAGGATGCGGAGATTGCGCGTCGGCACGCCAAAGGTGAGGGCGATGCGATTCGGATTCGGTCCGAAGGCGAGGCCGAAGGTCTGAAAATTCGGGCGGCTGGTCAGGCGAAGGCGCAAGAAACCATCACCAAAACGCTGACACCGGACTATCTCCGGTTCAAGCTCTACGACAGCTCAAACTCTAAGTTTGTGCTGCTGCCGGACAAGTTGAATGTGCCGGTTATCATCAATCCTGGGACTGATCAATCAACGTCCCTGTCACATGAAGACTTCCGTACCAGGCGCTGAGATCCTACAGGAGACATGCACCTATGGAATACACGAGTGTGAAGCGAAAACGGTGCTCTGCGGGTTGATGAAGTGGAGAGCAAAGAGTCGACCAAGAATTGAGCGAAGGAGGTCGATATGACCGGGTATGGGAAAAGAGTGCTGATCGTCGAGCATGACGAAGGTGAGCGGGACGTGCTGAGTCTGATGCTGGAGAAT
>JAICUC010000317.1 GCA_025936075.1 Nitrospira sp.
AGCAGCGAAGATATCGCCCGGACTTGCCATGCGCATCCGACGCTGGCCGAGGCGTTCCGGGAAGCGGCGCTTGCGGTGCAGGGTCGAGCGCTTCACATCTAGCAGGTCCCATAGAGACCCAGGCGCCATGGATCGTGCGAGCTTGAATCGGGTCAACAACAGGATGAAGGGTTCGAGTATCGGTTGCTTATGATCGGATGAATGCGGCATGTGATCGTCGGCGGGCCCTGCGGCACATCGGGTACTCCCCCGATGGGGTTTCCATAACGACGTCGGCGTAGAGCGAAAATGAGATGATGACATGACCAAAAGCACATCAGGACGACAATGGACGCCGCCACGAGTGAAGGACGACGGGGGAGCATCTCGCCGTCCTCGCAACGTATTGGTCATCGACGTGGGCGGGACCAACGTGAAAATCCTTGCAAGCGGCAAACGGACGCCACGCAAAATTGCGTCCGGTCCGGACATGACCGCTCGGGATATGGTCGACGCGGTACGAAAACTTGCCGCCGATTGGTCCTATGATGTCGTCGCACTGGGCTATCCAGGCGCGGTACGGGCCGGACGGCCGGCTGCAGAACCCAAGAACTTGGGCAAGGGATGGATAGGGTGTGATTTTGAAAAAGCCTTTGGTTGTCCGGTAAAAATGATCAACGATGCCGCGATGCAGGCTCTCGGGAGTTACGAGGGCGGCCGCATGTTGTTCTTGGGACTCGGCACCGGCATGGGCTCCGCGTTGATCACCGACGGCGTGCTGGTGCCGATGGAACTTGCGCACTTGCGGTATCGGAAAGGCCGAACGTACGAGGATTATGTCGGGTTGCGCGGGCTCAAACGGTTCGGCAAGAAGAAATGGCGCCGATACGTCATGGATATCGTGACGGCGCTGAAGCATGCGCTTCTGGCCGACCACGTCGTGCTGGGTGGAGGCAATGCCAAGCGGCTCAAGCGTCTGCCGAAAGACATCCGTCTCGGCGACAATGCGCACGCCTTCGTCGGAGGATTTCGCCTCTGGGAGGAGGCTTGGAAGGATGCACGCGCTGCCTCTGTGGTGCACCAGGGTCGTTAGAAGGCACCGAAACATGTAGGTGGTGGGAGAATGGGTAGAACGTTCTGAATGTGCGCTGTTCCGCCTCTCGGGTTATCCGATTGATGAGGTGAGAGAGTTGCGTTTCCCCTCAAACATCTAGATACTGCCTACTCCCAAAAGCGAAATACCGGGGGCTTGCCTCCGGCAAGGATCGTCCGGAGGCCGGAGTGATGGTCCTATGTATCATGGACACAAGTCGAAATCATTAATATTCAAAAAGGAGGGTACTGTGAACGGTCGAATTCAACGGTCGCCGGAACGCGTGGGATACAGGAAAAGGAGAGCGCGCATGCGCAAAATGATCATGTTCGGTCTGATGGTCCTGAGCTTGTCGATGCCGGCGACCTATGCCTTGGCCGACCAAGGAGGAACGCACGTGCATGGCAAGGGAACCCACATGAAGGTCATCGGAACAGTATCGGCCATTCAATCGGATCTCATCACCGTGAAGACGGCGTGGGGTCAGATCAGAATTTCCTCCGCCACCGCGCCGAAAAACCTCGAAGTCGGTGAAGAAGTGGAGATGCAGGTCAACGAGAACAATATCGTGGTCGATGTCCATCGTGTAGGAGACCCGTCCCATTCCCATCGCTTCGTATCCGGCAAGTTGGCCTATGCGTCAAAGGACAGGAAGGAGATCAAGCTCTGGACACCCGAGGGTAAAAAGAAGTTTGATGTGCAAATCGGCCGGTCACAACTCTCAGGCATCAAGGAAGGCACCCCGGTCACCATCGAACTGAACGAAGCGGGTAAAGTCATCGATATCCATCGCATGACGGTGGAGATCGAACTGGACGAGCATCCCCACACCCTCTCGGGCTACCATCTCACGTTGGACGGGGTCGTGACGAAAATTCAGTCCGGTGTGGCGTATGTGAAGACGCCGGTGGGCCAATACACCATTCCTATGAATCAGGCTCCGCCTGATGCGGCCGTCGGTGACCAGGTGACGTTGTGGCTCAACGAAGAAAACCTGGTGATCGACCACCATGGGAAACATAAGAATAAACCGGGGAAGCACCGGCTGATTACCGGCAAGCTGATTTATGCCGGATTGACCAAGCAGGAAATCAAACTGTGGACACCGGAGGGTGAGAAGGTGTTTCCGCTGGATCGGATGGAAGTGAAGACCAAGCCGATCGAGGAAGGCTCGATGATCACCGTTGAATTGGACGAGAAGGGAACCGTCATCGATCTCCGAAAGGCGGAGTGACAGGCGATACAGAAGCCGGCGCGCGCATGTCGATGCGCGCGCCGACTGATCATCACAGGCCATTTAGAGCGGGTATACGATCCGGTGCGTTTCTCGCACCGGTGATGGAACGAAGGACCTCCCGCTCCTACAGTCTGATGAGATGGTCGCTCGTCGCCTGGCGCATTTCGTCGCACATGTTCCATATTAAGCAGGTAGAGTCCGCAAGAGGTTGGTATCCTCAGCGCAACCGGACGATACAGCCAAAAAGCCATTAGATCGGTTACGGTTTCGATTCTGAACCGAGGAAGTTCACTGCCAGGGACGCCATGGTTCGAGTTCCGATCACCAGGGCGCTCTCATCGACAAAGAAACCCGGACTGTGGTTCGGCGCGGCTTTGGCCGGATCTTGATCGCGCGGCGTAATGCCCATAAAGATAAAGAGGCCAGGCGTCGCTTCTGCAAAGAAGGAGAAGTCTTCGGAAGCCCCTACCAGCGGCCCACGGCTCACCCGGCCGTCCGTTGCCCGTTGCAAAACCGGGCGAGCCCACTCGGCCAATCGTTCATTATTGACCGTCGTGTCGTAGATCTTGACGATCGATACATCGGCCTTCGCTCCGGCACTCTCGGCAATCTTCTCCGCTGTCATTCGGCTGTCACGATGAATCAGTTCCCGCACTTGTTGGTCATACGTCCTGATGGTTCCCGTCATCTGCACCGTCTCGGGGATCACGTTGCCCGCTTCGCCGCCATGGATAGTGCCGATGGTGACGACGGCAGGTGAAAGGGTGAGGTTGGCCTTGCGGCTGACGACGGTCTGCAGGCCGGAGATGATAAGAGCCGACGTCGCGATGGGGTCGATTGTGTTCCACGGCATGCCGCCATGTCCTTGCTTCCCGGTCACCATGATGTCGAGAAAATCCCCGCTTGCCGTGGTCGCGCCGCTCCGATAGAAGACTTCACCGGAATGGCCTGGCATGACATGTAAGCCGAAAACGGCATCGGGTTTCGTCTGCGCGAAGATTCCTTCCTGAAGCATCAGTTTGGCTCCCCACGTCTTTCCCGAGCCAGGCGCAAAGAGACTCGAGCCTTCCTCCGCCGGCTGAAAGATGAACTGGACTGTGCCGGGCAGGTCGCCCTTCATGCCGGCAAGGACTTCGGCCGCTGCCATCAACATGGCGGTATGCGTGTCGTGTCCGCAGGCATGCATGACGTCCACTTCTTTTCCCCAATGTTGCCCTTTCGCGTGGGACGCAAACGACAACCCTTCAGGTTCCTTGACGGGAAGCGCATCCATATCAGCGCGTAATGCGACGGTGCGACCCGGCTTGGCTCCTTTCAAAATGCCGACCACTCCCGTCCGTGCGATGCCGGTGCGAACTTCCAATCCAAGGCTGCGCAAGTGTTCGGTGACGAGACGAGCGGTACGGTTCTCCTGGTCGCCGAGCTCCGGGTGTTGATGAATATCTCTCCGCCAGGCAATCAACTTAGCCTCAATCGCTGCGGCTTGTTCCCGAATCTTCGCCTCAAGGGCGGCATTCTCAGTCTTCCCCTCGTCCGGAATCGACAAGAACAACACCACTCCCAAGACAAGGCCGACGGAATGACGTAGAAAGTTCATTGGACTCTTCTCTCCTCTCAATACTCTTTTGAAAACCTTGGCGGGTCATCGCTCATTCAACCGACTACAACATCCATATGACTAGGTCAACGGGATAATCGATGTAAGAGAAAACAGCTTCTTTACTAAAAAGACGAAGCAAGGTCCTTCTGATCCTTCTGACAGGGAACTTCGGCAGCTTGGGAAGCAGGAATAAGTCCGGTACCTGTACGATCTTGATTTTTGGAAGAGTTCAGGATTTGATTGCGATGTCGCTCGCTCCGAAC
>JAICUC010000399.1 GCA_025936075.1 Nitrospira sp.
AACAGGAGCGGTCCCAGAAAATTGCCCAATGCGAACGGGAGGATGTAGAGACCGATGTCGGCGTTTGGTACGGCATAGTATTTCGTCAACAACAGTGGATAGGTGAACGACACGGCGTTGTACATGAATGATTGCGTGACCATCAACCCAATGCCTAAGACTGTCCGCCTTGGATAAGACTGAAACAGCTCCCGCGCCACGGTCGCGATCGTCGCATGTGGGGAGGCATGGATCGTGATCGTGCCTTGTGGGTCTTCCAGGGATATGCCGCGATCTTGCGCCACTTGCCGTTCGATCTCCGACACAACGGCTTCCGCATCAGGGACCCGACCGTGAGTCATGAGCCAGCGCGGGCTTTCTGGAACGAAGCGCCGAATGATGATGATGGCGACTCCAAGCAGGGCGCCGAGGACGAAGCAGAGCCGCCATCCGATGGATTCAGGAAAGATAGCCGGATTCAGCAAGAGCAGTGTCATGAGCGCGCCGGCCGCCGATCCGAGCCACCAGGTTCCGTTGATCGCCAGATCCGTGTGACCGCGATTTCGAGCGGGGATCAATTCATCAATCGCAGAATTGATCGCTGCGTATTCGCCCCCGATGCCGGCACCGGTCAGAAATCGGAAGAACATAAAGCTCATGAGGTCCCAGGAAAAAGCCGTCAGGACGGTCGCGGTGAGATAGATCGCCAAGGTGATCATGAACCATTTCTTGCGTCCCTGCCGATCGGTGAGATAAGAAAAAAGAAGCGCGCCGAGGACCGAACCGGCCAGGTAGGCGGACGCCGTAAGTCCGACTTCCGATTGAGTGAGGTGCAATGCGTCAGGGTGGGTCAACGTCGGGCCGAGTGAGGCCACGATCGACACTTCAAGCCCGTCAAGCAGCCACGTGATCCCTAGCGCTCCGACGACCAACCAGTGCCAGCGAGCCCAGGGCAACCGGTCCATTCGGTGCGGGATATTGGTAATGATCGGGGCGTCGGAATCGGTCGGCATGCGTCATATGTAATACGACAACAGGACGCTGCCTGTCCAATGTCCGGGGCGCCTACCACCCCAATTGCCAGGTTCGACCGTCGCGTTCCACCAGCGCGTCCGCTTCCTTCGGGCCCCACGAGCCGGCTGTGTAGAAATGCACCGGTCGAGGATCGAGCAACAGCGGGTCGTAGAGTCGCCAGGCTGTTTCCGTAAAGTCCGCGGTAACGAACAACGTCTGGTCGCCGATCATGATGTCGCGCAACAGCGTCTCATACGCTTCCGGCAATTCGCCGCCGAATCCTTGACCATAGTCGAATCTCAGGGCTCGATCGGTAAACTTGAACGGCCGCCCGGGAGTTTTCACGGAGAAGCAGAGCGAGAAGCCTTCACTCGGTTGCAAGGTGATCAGCAGCTTATTGGGATTTAGGCTACCCGGCTCCAACGATCGAAAGACTTGAATGGGCGCCGCACGGAAGGTGACGGCTACTTGCGTAATTTTGCGCGGAAGCCGTTTCCCGGTTCTTAAGTAAAACGGCACTCCCCTCCAGCGCCAATTGTGAATCTCCAACTTCAGCGCCACATACGTCTCGGTGGTCGAGTCCGGAGAGACACCTGGCTCTTCCAGATAGCCGGCAATCCTCTGGCCGGCGACATCCCACGCCGTATATTGGCCGAAAATCACGTCCTGCGAGAGAATCGGTGAAATAGAGCGAAGGACTTTCAGTTTTTCAGCCCGGACCTCGGAAGCCTCGAAGGAGGTCGGCACTTCCATGCCGACGACGGTCAGCAGCTGCGTCAAATGGTTCTGCACCATGTCGCGCAAGGCGCCGGCTTCTTGATAGTAAGCTCCTCGATGTTCGACACCGAGATCTTCAGCAACCGTGATTTCCACGCTTTCCACCGTGTCGCGATTCCACAGCGACTCAAAAATGGGATTCGCGAAGCGAAAGGCCAAGAGGTTCTGCACGGTCTCTTTACCGAGATAGTGATCGATGCGATAAATCTGCGATTCGTTGAGAAAGCGGTGTAACAGGGCATTGAGCGCGCGGGCGGAATGAAAATCATGACCGAAGGGTTTTTCAAAGACGACGCGCACCCACCCATGACTTTTCAACAAGCCGGTTTGATCGAGTAATTCCAAGGTTTCCGGCACAATCGTCGGCGGAAGCGCCAGGTAGAAAATCCGATTTTGCGGCAGATTCCTGGCGACTTCCATGCGGGTAATACACGTGGCGAGCGCTTCGTAGTCCGCCAATGTGCCTTCCCGCAAGGTCTGATAGTAGAGATGATGTTCGCACCATTGCCGGAGATCAGGAGCGTGACGAGCACCTGAATTGCACAGTCCCTCGTAAGCCCACAAGCGAAAAGCATCTAAGCTCATTGCAGGCAATGCGGCTCCGACGATGAGGGTATTCTGCTTTTCCAACTCACCGTAGGTGCGTAAGTGAAACAATGCGGGCAGCAGTTTCCGTCGCGTCAAATCTCCTGTCGCCCCCAGAATAATAAACAGATGTGGCTCGACCGTTTCCTGCATCATCCATCATTCCCGTGACGATTCTTAAGATTGGAGCTATGACGCATTCTGTCGTTCGACCTACTCTTGCGGTTCCTCGATCGGGCCGGCCCATTCGCCGTTGGCGAGCGAGACCTCTTGAAATCCGCCGTCCGGCCATTGGAACTCTCCCGCTTGATCGACCAGCACGATGAATGGGTCGGCTTCGTGGGCCGGCCCGCGGAACCAATACCAGCCAGGCCTTGTCGGTTTGTCCTGGCTCCAACGGTAGGGTGACATCGGTTGTGTCTCAGGTTCTGAACGGTTCGCCATTCTACCCGTCTTCATGGTCTGGTACAGTACGGCTCTATTGAGTGACCCTATCACGCCATGTCGCCACTTCCAATAGAAGATGTCCTCCCGTCACTCTGCCGAGCATTGGAAGCCGGCCCGAATGCATTGCTGAC
>JAICUC010000037.1 GCA_025936075.1 Nitrospira sp.
GGATCTGCTTCCGGTGATCAAGAATCATTATTATCATCCCGCCTTCAATGGATCGTATTCGATTAAGTCTGTGTTGCCGGCAATGGTGCCGTCTCTTGGGTATGACGATCTCACGATTCAAGACGGAGGGCAGGCGGCGGCGGAATACTATCGGATGATTTTTCTTGAAAGCGATTGGGTGGAACGAGATTCGATACGGCAGGCGCTGTTACGCTATTGCGCACGGGATACGGTGGCGATGGTGGAACTGCGGAGAGTGCTGAGAGAAAAGGCTGAGCGCCGTGTCTGAGCACAAGGTGATGAATGCAGGGTCAACGGAGGGAAAACACCCGGATTGATCTGCTCGCGATAATTGCAATACCTTATTTGAACCACTTTTTTGCACTTGGCCTACGATGAGGGCAACCTGGCCAACAACAGGGCCTACGCTTTCCTTTACGCAGGTCTGCACAAAAACGTTTCAAGTGTTCTTGTCGTGTCTCATCTTTCTTCACCATAGTCACCCAACAAACCCACTCATTGCGAACGAGAGGTGTAAGTCTGTTCCATAGTTGTAATACATCGTGATTGGATTTGAGTACTTCTTGCAGATCTTTTGGTATTTTGTGAAAGAAGCTGGTGCTGATTACTTGAGCAGACATAACACCGAAATTATACAGAATTGCTTGCAATTCACAACCACCTCACCTGGTCGTCCGCATTCGCTCACGATGCCCTTCGCAACGACCCCATTTCGCTTCCAATGCAATCAAATTTTGGTGGAGAGGTAGGATCCGAAGTCTCGCTTACAGGGGTTGCTCATGCTCTTAACCAATGAGGGACACTGGAGGTGTTCTATCCCGTCGCCAAGATCTATCTAAGGGCTCCGGGTCGAGCGAGCTCGGTATGGCGGAGAGGGTGGGCATTCGAAGTCGCATTCGCTGAGCGCTCATGCTCCTACTGAGGGGGCCAGCCCCCTCGTATACTCCCCACGCGGGGGAACCTTTCCCCCGCGGACCCTCTTGTTCGAATCCCACTCTCTCTGTTGTTCTTTGGGTGATGGGTTGTTAGATAGGCTAGGTAAATTGAGCAGCAACGGTTGTTGGTATGGCGGAGAGGGTGGGATTCGAACCCACGGTCGAGTTACCCCGACAGCAGTTTTCGAGACTGCCCGATTCGGCCGCTCTCGCACCTCTCCGTTATGTCGGATCGTCGGCTGGTTGAATATCGAGCAGTGAGGAGAACATGCTCAATGGGTGTGCCGAGCTTACCGTGGTCGATGCAGTTTTGCAATGGCTTCACGTGACTCTACGGGACTTGGCTTCAAACAGAAAATGTGTACGGTTACGCAGTGGAAGAGGGAAATGACAATTCGGTCAACTCCGCGCTTTCCACTCCTCGTTTTACCAAGGTGGAGACATCGAGCTGGCGTTCGACTTTTTTCACATCATCAAGACGAGTTCTCGTGCTTGGATGGGGAGGCACAAATAGTTTGCAACAGTCCTGATCCGGCTCTATCGACGTCTCATAGGTACCAAGGCATCTGGCTTCGTCGATGATCTCGCGTTTGTCCATACCGATCAGTGGCCGGAGGATCGGCAGTTCCGCTGCCTCTTCAATCGCACACAAATTCTGAGGTGTTTGTGAGGCTACTTGACCGAGGCTATCGCCGGTCACTAAGGCCCAGCACTGTTCTTTTCTCGCTAACTCGTCGGCGATTCGGATCATCATCCGCCTGTACAGTACGATGCGGAACGGGGTCGGTGCGTTCAGGATGATCTCACGCTGGATTTCCCCAAAAGGAATCACGTAGAGACGTGAATCGTATTGAAAGGTCGTGAGATGCCGTACAAGTTCATGAACCTTTTCCTCCGAGGCACGGCTGACCAACGGCCGCCCTGAAAAGTGGATGAAAGAAGCAAGGCATCCGCGCTTTATTATGCGATAGGCGGCCACGGGTGAGTCGATTCCCCCCGAAATCAGGCAGGCGATCCTTCCACTCACGCCGACCGGCATGCCGCCGGGACCTTCGATCTTTTCCGCCGAGCAAAACGCCTCTTTTGACAGGAGTTCGGCATAAACGGTCAACTCAGGATTCTTCAAGCTGACTTTCTTTCCGGTTCTGCCACAGACTGCCGCACCGAGCGCTTTTTCTATATCCATCGAAGTCAACGTCAGGCGCTTGTCGGCCCGTCTGGCTGTGACCCTGAATGTGGTAAAGGATTGCGATTCAATCTCTTCGAGGACAGCCGTTGTGAACGCATCCAGGTTGGGAGCAGCTAATTCGAGGGGAACCACACGGCCGACTAAAAAGTTGGCGATCCCGCATACACGCCTGAGTCGGTCTTGGACCACCTCAAGGGAAACTTCGGAGGGAAGCCGGATGCGGATTCGACTGTGGAGGTTCTCAACCTGCCGGACTCCGACATCCTTGAGAGCGGTTCGAATGTTCTTAATGAGACATTGCTCGAAGTAGTTTCGATTGTGTCCTTTAAGAGCAAGCTCATGATAATGGACGATGACGCATCTCATACCGTGCGTTGCTCGTCGTCCGTGACGCGTGAAGCGCAGGCAAGAGGGGATGGAGGGCTCATTGTCGTCAGCGAGATGCGATTCATGAGGAACGATCATGCGCCGAGCGCTTCAAGAAAACGTTCGGCGTCGATTGCAGCCATGCAGCCGGTACCGGCTGCGGTAACGGCTTGGCGATAATGAGGGTCTTGCACATCTCCGGCTGCAAATACACCGGGAACATTGGTGGCTGTTCCATGATTCGTCAGAAGATAGCCGGCGCCGTCTATCTTCAACTGGCCGGTGAAGAGCGCGGTGTTCGGGTGGTGGCCGATCGCCAAAAAGAATCCGGCACAGGGCAAGTCCCAGACTTTTCCGGTGACGACATTTCTGATGCGGACACCGGTCACGACATCCTGTCCAAGCACGTCTTCGATGATACTGTTCCAGACAAAGGCAATTCTTTCATTGTTCATGGCCCGGTCTTGCATGATTTTGGAAGCTCGCAGCTTGTCGCGGCGATGAACAATCGACACTTTGGTGGCGAACTTGGTGAGAAACGTCGCTTCCTCCATCGCACTGTCTCCGCCGCCTACGACAACCAGTTCCTTACCTTTGAAGAAAAACCCATCGCAGGTCGCGCAGCTTGAAACACCATGGCCCCATAATCGTTTTTCGTTCGAGAGACCGAGTGTGATCGGAGACGCGCCGGTCGCGATGATCAAACTCTTGGTTGCAAGGGATTCCTCCCCATCCACAATGACTGTAAAAGGCCGAGACCGGAGATCCACCGAGGTGGCGTCTCCGGTTTTGAAGACCGTTCCGAACCGCTCTGCTTGAAATCGCATCTCCTTCATCAACTCCGGCCCCATGATGCCCTTTGCGAAACCAGGATAGTTTTCGACTTCCGTGGTCGTCGTGAGTTGACCACCCGCTTGCCAACCCTCGACCAGGAGGGGAGCGAGATTTGCCCGAGCAGCATAGATGGCGGCGGTGAGCCCGGCCGGTCCCGATCCGATGATAACGACATTGTGCATGTCGGTTTGACTCTATCACAGCGTGAAGGTTGAAAGTAGAAGGTTGTTGGCCCGCATGAGAGCGTAGACAGGAAAAGCCTCTTAATGCATAAGAACGCCGGTCAACTTAGAGGTCGGAGGTCTTCAAGAAGCTTGGAGACCTCTCTGACAAGCCGTTTTCGATCCTTCGTGCCATCCAGAACATAATTTGCCAGACGGCGTTTCTTTGTCAGGGGCAGCTGGTTTCTGATGCGACGAAGTGCTTCGGATCGTGAGAGGTCATTCCGTTTTCTGAGGCGGGCGATCTGGGTGTCTCGATCAGCGGTCACGACAATGATCTTATCCACACGTTTGTCGATGTCGGCTTCGAAGAGTAACGGGACATCGTAGATCACGATCGCTTTGGGATCTTTCTTTTCGGCTCGTTTGGTCAGCTTGGCTTGCTCTCGTGCGACGCGTGGATGAATGATCCGTTCGAGGCGGCGGAGGTTCTTTTTGTCGCGAAAGACGATCGCACCCAGAGCATGACGATCGATGGTGCGATCGCGATGTAAGATGCTCCTGCCGAACGCCATGACAATTTCCCGCCAGGCAGGTTTGCCGGGCCGAACAACTTCACGCGCCAATTCATCGGCGTCGATTACGACGGCGCCGCACTGCCGGAACATCTTTGCGACGGTGCTTTTTCCGGTTGCCACGCCTCCGGTTAAGCCAACAAGCATCATGGCGGCGGAGCATATCATGCGTCCTGCTGTACAACAAAGCGCGATTGACAGGATTGGCTGTGGGCTTGTATGAAGTTCCCGATGCGGCCGATTTTTTATATCGCGATAGTCCTTGGTTTGATGTTCGTTGGGCCGAGTCTGCGAGCTGAAAACGCCGTACCCGCTCCAAGAACAATCACCGTCGCACTCGACGGCACCGGGGACTTTTCTTCAATTCAAGAGGCCGTGGACAGCGCCATGAAGGGTGACACGGTTCTGATCAAGGCGGGGGCGTATGCTCAGGATCTTACCGTCCATAGCAAAGAGAAGATAAAGATCGTGGGTGCGGGAGCGGACAAGGTGACTCTCCTTGGGAGGAGCGAGCTGGTCGGCGTGCTGCATGTCGGCAAGTGGCCCTATGGGGCGACCGATATCGAAATCAGCGGCCTTACGATAGGCGAGCATGGAGGGCATGCTCTCGGTATTTTCAATGGAAACCGCATCACGCTGCGTCAGGTTCATGTGAAAGGAATGGTTTTCGGCCAACAGGTGCAAGAGGTTCGCATCGAAGACTGTATGATCGGGGGGAGTGAGACGACAGGTGTACACTTGTCTGATTCTCAGGTTCTTCTGATTGGAAATGTAATCCATGATAATGATCACGGTGTCAATGTGACCGGCAAGTCTTCGGTTAGGCTTGAGCGCAACATCATCACCGGAAATTTGTTCGAGGCCGTCGTGATCGATGATCAGGCACACGCGGTCTTGATCAAGAATACTCTGGTCAAGAATGGTGGTGGAGCGGCATTCCTCGGTGTATCGACGATCGAGGCATCCGGGAATATTGTGAGCCTCAATAAAGTCGGCTTTCTCATTGCCGTTTCGAGTCAGACCAAGACTTCGTACAACGCATTGTTCAATAATGAGGTGAGCTATATGAGAGCCGGATCTCCGAACATCCGTGCGCCCGAACTCCAGGCTGAATCGGATATGATGGCCGATCCACGCTTTGTAGATGCCGAGCATGGCGACTTTCGACTGAAGCCCGACACGACGTTGCTCAATCGCGGAACGTTTCGTTACCTTGGCGCGCTTCCCCCGCTTCTGGTGCCCGCACAGAATCGCGAATAATTCATTTGAAACAAGGGGATAGAGTATATCCTGATAGAGGCGTCATGCGCATGGTATGCTATCGGTATAGCGCATATCCTTCCGGTTCATTTCTCAATTAAAGTAGCATCACAAACGCGCCGAGAAGGATTCAACCAGGAGGTCTCCCTTGGCTAGCTTTCGCAGTAACCTTGAAAAGCCGTCGGGTGAAGGCATCCCCTCGCTCATGGACATGGAATCCGGCAAGTTGGTCGGGGCCGTGCTGCCTATGTCTGAGCAGGCCCAAATCCAGATGCGGAACAGCATCGAAGTCATTGAATATCTACTGAATCAGGAGCGAGTGATCTGGAGCTAGTCATTCGCCTTTTTTGAGCCCACCGGTTTTCCCCCATAATCCTTCAGTAATTTATCCTCGACGCTTCATGCAGTGTCCCGTTTCCTTTTTCGACTCACGACTAATATGTTCTTCAGGTAAATATCGGAGAAGCCGAAAAAAGTAATGAGTCCGACCTTCGCGTAAGCAGCACCGGCTTGATTCTTGTCCGGAGGAGGCGCATCGTACCCCCTCACTTCTTACTCGTGCGCTCACTAAGAGGTCCATGGGAAAAACAGTTCGGACATCGTCCCGTTCTCAAATATCTCGAGACGCCGAGCGGCAACGGCTTGGCGAAGATGCGATTCGTAAGCAGCACTGGAAGCGGTGGGGGCCCTACTTGAGCGAACGTGCCTGGGGAACGGTGCGTGAGGACTATAGCCCACACGGAACGGCCTGGGAAGCATTTTCTCACGATCATGCCCGCTCGCGCGCCTATCGGTGGAACGAGGATGGGCTGGCCGGAATTTCAGATCGTCACCAGTACATCTGTTTTGCCGTTGCGCTTTGGAATGGACGCGATCCTATTCTAAAAGAACGCGTATTCGGCTTGACCGGTCACGAAGGGAATCACGGAGAAGATGTAAAGGAGTATTACTTCTATTTAGATTCCACGCCGACGCACTCATATATGAAGTATCTCTATAAGTATCCACAGGCAGAGTTTCCGTACGCCAGGCTCGTAGAGGAAAATCGCCGTCGCGGACGTGGAGAGTTGGAATACGAGCTGATCGATACCGGAGTGTTTCATGAGAATCGCTATTTCGATGTCGTCGTCGAATACGCAAAGGTGACGCCGGAGGAGCTTCTCGTCCGTATTCAAGTGACGAACCGAGGGCCGGATTGTGCCGAGTTGACGTTGTTACCCACCCTCTGGTTCCGGAATACTTGGTCATGGGGAATCGATGCCCGCCGGCCGAGAATGCGTGAGGGAAAAGCTGTCGATGAGATGAGTGTGATTGAATTGGATCACGAGTATTATGGAGAACGTCGCCTATGGTGTGAGGGGAAGCCGCCGTTACTCTTTACTGAAAATGAGACGAATACGAGGCGATTATACGGCGATCAAGATGGCGCCAAATATGTGAAAGATAGTTTCCACGACTACATCGTCCATCATCGAACGGACGCGATCAATCCAGAGAAGATCGGCTCAAAGGCTGCCGCCCAGTATCAGGTATCACTCCCCTCGGGAGCCTCGAAGATCATTCGCCTGCGTCTGACCAACCGGACAGAGCCTGTGGGATTTGAAGTTCAAGCGTTCAATGAACTCTTCGAGCAACGTATCCAAGAAGCCGATGAGTTTTATGACGAGCTGGCTCCGGCTGATCTATCCGAGGATGCAAGATCGGTACAAAGGCAGGCGTTCGCGGGATTACTGTGGAGCAAACAGTTCTACCATTATGACTTGAAACGCTGGCTCGTCGGTGATCCGGGAATGCCGGACCCTCCCCATGAACGTCTCCATGGGCGGAACTCCGACTGGACACATCTCTACAATGCCGATGTCATCTCCATGCCGGACAAATGGGAATATCCCTGGTATGCCGCGTGGGACTTGGCATTCCATTGCATTCCGCTTGCCCTTGTCGACGCAACCTTCGCCAAGGAACAACTCATTCTGATGCTCAGGGAGTGGTACATGCACCCGAACGGTCAGATTCCGGCGTATGAGTGGGCGTTCGGCGACGTCAACCCGCCGGTCCATGCCTGGGCTGCATGGCGAGTCTATAAGATCGAACGAAAGCGAAGAGGAGTCGGTGATCGGGTTTTCCTCGAACGAGTGTTTCATAAACTGTTATTGAATTTCACATGGTGGGTCAACAGAAAAGATGCCGACGGGAAGAATATCTTTCAAGGTGGGTTTCTGGGACTCGACAACATCGGTGTTTTTGATCGGAGCGCCCCGCTGCCCACCGGAGGTCATATCGAACAGTCGGACGCGACCAGTTGGATGGGGATGTATTGCCTCAATATGCTCTCGATTGCCCTCGAGTTGGCGCGTGATAATCGGGCATACGAGGATGTGGCGAGCAAATTCTTCGAGCACTTCGTCTATATCTGTCGAGCCATGAACAACATCGGCGGGGAAAAAATCGAGCTCTGGAACAGAGAAGACGGATTTTTCTATGACGTGCTCCATCTTCCTGATGGACGGACCTTTCCGCTCAAGGTTCGGTCTCTTGTCGGACTGATTCCGCTGTTCGCGGTAGAAACGTTGGACTCCGAGTTGGTCGATAGTCTTCCTCGGTTTAAGCACCGCATGCAGTGGTTCATCGAAAATCGGCCTGATTTCAGCGCTCATGTCGAGACCCATTCGTATGACGGAGGAGTGCGGAGGTTTTTGTCGCTGGTCAATCCCATACGACTCAAGTCGGTGTTGCGGTACATGCTCGACGAAGAAGAATTTCTCTCCCCATACGGCATCCGCGCGCTCTCCCGCTATCACAAGGACCATCCCTATGTGCTTCCCATCCTGGACAGGAACTATCGGGTGGACTATGAGCCTGCCGAATCGAGCACGGGACTGTTCGGAGGAAATTCAAATTGGCGAGGCCCCATTTGGTTTCCGGTCAACTATCTGCTGATCGAATCGCTCCAGAAATTCCACTACTATCTCGGCGATGAATACAGGGTTGAGTATCCGGTACGCTCAGGTCAATTCGTCTCTTTACACGAGGTGGCGTCTGAACTGTCGCGCCGGCTGACTCATATTTTTCTCCGTGACAAAAATGGCCGACGTCCGCTCTATGGAGGCACGAACAAATTCCAGGAAGATCCCTTCTGGCGAGATACGATTCTTTTCTATGAATACTTCCATGGCGATAACGGTGCCGGCGTCGGGGCCAGTCATCAGACAGGATGGACCGGACTTGTCGCCAAGTTGATTCAGCAGTCTGGGGAATAGGCGTCTGAAGCGTTGTTCGTGAAGCGCGAGCGGGACGAGTCGGTCGCTCTCTGGCGAGATACGCTTCACGAGCGATGAGGGACGTGTAGAAAATGAAAATTGAGGCGGATATCTGTCAGAACCTGGATCGCGCACTGAGCCTCGAATGGCTGGAGACAAACGGTCGCAGCGGGTTCGCTTCGGGGACTGTTGCCGGTGCCAATACGCGCCGGTACCATGCGCTGTTGTTGACGGCGCCACAGCCGGGAACCAATCGGTACGTACTGGTCAATCATGTCGAGGAGTGGTTGAGCTTCGACGATGGCGCGTGGTCGCTCTCGACGAATCTGTATCCAGGAGCGGTACATCCCGATGGATATATCCATTGTTCCGGATTCTCATCGCTTCCATGGCCAACGTGGATCTTTGCCCATAACAATGCGCGTGTCCGACGTGAAATCCTATGCATTCGAGGTCGAGACCTTGTCATCATTCGGTGGAAGCTGATGGGCTCAAAGGGCGACTCTGTGGCTCTGAGGGTGCGGCCGATGCTGACCGGCCGCGACTACCACGCCATACATCACGAGAACGAACAGCTTTCCACGCAAGCCATCAACAGCCATGAGCGGGTGGCCTGGCAGTCGTATCACAATCTTCCGGTCGTGCGCGCCTTCCACTCCGGGGCTTATCGTCAGGCTCCCGATTGGTATCGACATGTGGAGTTCCCTGTCGAGCGGGAACGAGGGCTCGACTTCAAAGAAGACTGGTGGTCACCGGGAGAATTTTCATTCAAGCTGGAGTCGGGCAAAGAGCAAGCGTTGGCATTTACCAGTGAAACGGTTGACGGGCTTGATATCGCGGATCTCGCTCACAAGGAACGTGCTCGGCGCATGCGGGTCCAAAAGTCTGCGCCGGCGGTCGACCGGTTAGCCGGCGCATTGTGGCAGGCGGCGGATTCATTCTTGGTCCAACGAGGCACTCAACACACGATGATAGCGGGGTATCCATGGTTTACGGACTGGGGGCGAGATACCTTTATCTCGCTTCCCGGGCTTTGCCTGGTAACCGGACGGCATGAGGTCGCCTGGCAGATCATCCAGACTTTTTCCTCCTATGTTTCCGAAGGCATGGTGCCCAATCGCTTTCCGGATATGAACAAAAGCCCGGAATACAACTCCATCGATGCATCACTGTGGTTTGTCCATGCCGTCGATCGGTATCTGACATACAGCGACGATGCAACACGAGTCCGGTCGATCGCTTGGCCGGCGATGAAGCAGATTCTCGATGGCTATCGGCAAGGCACGCGATATGACATCCATATGGACATCGATGGTCTTATCGTGGGAGGAACGCCCGGTCTTCAACTGACCTGGATGGATGTGAAAATCGGCGATTGCCTCGTGACACCACGGCACGGAAAGCCGGTTGAGATTCAGGCTTTGTGGTTTAGGGCCTTAGAGGTCGGCGCACGACTTGCGGCCCGGTTTGGTGAACCGGAGTACGCCGCTGGCTGTCAGAATGATAGGGCACGAGGAGTTGAATCTTTTCGCGAAAAGTTTTGGTACAAGGATGGGCAGTATTTGTACGATACGATTCATGGGCCGGAAGGTGACGATACATCGATTCGTCCCAATCAAGTTTTTGCGATCGCACTGTGTGATGATCTGCTGACGAGAGAACAGGCAAAGCAGGTCCTTCGAATCGTCAAGGACCATCTCCTCACGCCGGTGGGGCTGCGAACATTGTCGCCGACGGATATTCGATATCGCCCTCGGTGCATAGGCGGTCCCATGGAACGAGATCGTGCGTATCATCAGGGAACCGTCTGGCCGTTCCTATTGGGACCCTTCGTGACGTCATGGTTGAAAACATTCGGACAGGGGCACGAAACAAGAACTGAGGCTCGGTCGTTTCTCGACGGCATAGAAGCCCATTTATGGGAAGCCTGTCTCGGGCAGGCGTCTGAAATTTTCGACGGAAGCCCGCCACATCATCCGCGAGGCTGTCCGGCTCAAGCCTGGTCGGTTGCAGAGCCTCTCCGCGCGCTGATTGAAGATCTTGGGGTGCATAAGCCATTGCCACATCGCGGCAATAACTGAACCTGAGCCCTCAGCTTCTGTTCTCTTGACAGAGTTCGGAGGCATCCGTAGTCTGAATGGGCTGGATGCCTGGATACATTGGGAGGGCGAAGCACGATGACACTCTTCAGATCGAACCGCAATGGTCGCTTGGTCATTGCATACATGATGATATGGTCCCTCTTTGGCTTGGCGGCACCTGGCGTGATCTTTGCCGACGAGATGCCGAAGGAGTCCGTACTGGCGCTTAGCATGGCGAACAAAGCGATTCAGGCAGCATTGGAAGCTTGCAAGAAGGACGGATATCGAGTGAGTGTGTCCGTGGTGGATCGTGCCGGCGTCCTTCGCGCGATGGGACGTGCTGATGGAGCCGGGCCGCACACGGTCGATAGCAGCCGGAAGAAAGCCTATACGGCGGCAAGTGTGCGACGTCCTACCAGTGAGTTGGCTGATCTCATCACGAAAATCCCCTCGCTGCAGTCCCTTCGGGACATGAACGGTGATATTCTGATATTGGGCGGGGGGCTGCCCATCGAAATCGGTGGAGAAGTGGTTGGGGGAATCGGGGTCGGTGGAGCACCTGGTACTCATCTTGATGATGCCTGCGCCCAGGAGGGACTCGACGCGATCGGTGCAGCCCCGAAGGTTCCCACGCCGAAGTGAACGCGCCGCCATGGCCCGCTCTCTTGGGGAGCGTGGTCCTTCTCTGCATAGGATGTAACAGCAATACTCCCGAATCGGCTTCGGTTGAAATAGCATCAACAGGACTTCGGCTGACGATTGTGAGAATGGCGACGGATCCGTTCCTCCAGCGATTTAATCTCACTCTGAATGTCAAAGGAGCAAGTGGCTGTTTTCTTTCAACCGAATTGTTTCCGGATACCGGCTATGCCGGTCGACGTAATGTCTATCAGGTATTAAAGGGGAGCGTTTATGTGGTCGGGCAGTATGATGCGCGTGTCATCGATCCACAGAACTGCCGAATAAGCCTCCAAGAGTTTCGCCATCTCGATCGCGACGTGATATTTATAGGAAGCTTCGATCAAAATGAGGAAAAGCGATGGACGTATTTTTCTGCCGTTCAGCGGCCCGAACGGCCGTTCGAGAAGCATTGACATGGCTCTGAGCGAGAAGAATCGCTGACGGAAACGACGGCGGTGACCCGATCGTGGTGTGGCGATACCAACGCTTCCTACAACAGGTGAATCATCACGACATGCAACGACCGATCATCGGGTATCACCAAGATGACTATGGCGATTGGGTTGCCGATCTGGCCTGCGGCCATGGACAGCATGTGCGCCATCAGCCCCCATTCACGAACCGTCCTTGGGTGCTCACCGTCGCAGGGCGCAATCAATATTTGGGGACCTGTTTGAATTGCAAGAAGTGCGAAGAGCCGGCTGCCTTTCCTCCTCCAACTTCAGGCTGAACTCCGACCACCGTTTTCTCCGTCACGAACGCTCCATATACGTGCTGCTCGGCCGGCGACGGTCTCAATGATGTCGTGAAACGCAGAGAAAGTCCCGCTTCCCTCTTCCTTTACCATAACCTCCCATAACGCAAAGAAAAACCGTGTCCTACGGCAGAGCCGTTCGGGCCTCTTGACAGTGAGTGGGACTTTGTTTAACAACCGTTGCCACGTGAGTGAGGCGGAAAACTATGTTGGCCCAACGATACCAGATTGCCGTTCTGCTTGGGTTGGTAGGCCTCTTGAGTTGCTATTTGCTGTTGCCTCTCGGTGCGTCGTATCTGTTGGCGAATAGACTTCGTGATCATGGGTACAGCAATGTCGTTCTCCAGCTCGGCTATCCAGGCTGGTCGCACATGCGCATTCCGGTGGTTTCGTTTCAACAGGATTTGGGCGAAGAACGACTGCTGGTCTCGCTGACAGATGCGGAGATCCGATATGACGCGACTCAGCTGCTTCAAGGGCGTGTCAGTCGCATCGTATTGCGAGACGCGGCTATTCATGTATTGAATGTCCAGTCCACAGAGCCCACCGCGCACGATGGAGAAGAGACGGATCAGTTTGATGATGGGGAGTCACCGTGGCGATTGTTCACGGCGGGGGATCTTTTACGCAGTTTCCCAATACTTCCGTTCGACGAATTGCACCTGGATCATCTCACCATTTTTCGTGAGCAGGCGACGGGGCCGCTTCGCAGAGTGACGATCGATGGAAGTCTGACGTATAGCGACAGAGAAGTCGGTGGTCACCTCGCATTTCGCGGACGTGATACCGCGCCCTATGGCCTCTTCGTCGTAGGGCATTCCGCCAGTACCTGGTCGGTCACCTTGGCGTCCCAGCGACCACAATCGGCGCCGATTGTTTCCTTGCAATCGCAAGCGCACCCAAACGGCTCGCAGATTCAAGTGAGGGGGCGCCTTCAGGTCAACGTCCAAGAACTGGCTCCATTCATCGCGCTCCTTGTCCCGATCGGTCCGGAACTGGAGAGAGTCACGGGAGAGGTGGAGATCAATTGGGCGGGGATTGCCGCCTCGGAGGCCGCACTCAGCTCTTTGTGGGACGATGAGCAAACACATCTGGACGGCGACATGCGCGTCAACGCGACGCTGCCGGCGCTAAAGGGTGTGGCAAAGGATATTGCGGTCACCTACGAGGGTAGATTCGGGGGAAATGCCGCGCAGGCAGAATGGGCCATGAGTCCCGGTGTCTTGTTGACCGCGACGATCAATACCCAACCGCGCATTATTCCCGAAGCGGTCCGATTGATACTTCCTCATGGTGATCAGCCGGTACGGATTGAGAATAGGAAGCCCGTGCAGGGAACGCTCTATTGGAAAGAAACACCCGTACGTACGGTGACGCAAGGGCCGTTGCATGTGACGTACGGTCGAACACCGGGACCATTGGTCGCGCAATTCGAAACCACCCGCGCTGAGGGCCTTGGAAATGAGTTGGTGTCGGTAGAAGGAGCCTATCACCTGGACGGCCTTCTCCCGAAGGCCATTACGGAGCGGCTTTCAGCTAAAGAGGCGATGGGAAGAGTCCAAGGGACGGTGAAGTTGGCGCGGACACATGTACATGGCGTGCTGTTGCCCCCCTCTTCAGTGACGGCGAAGCAGATCGGACAGGGCCTCACACTCATTCCGAGCGTCACACTGACTCTGTCGGAGCCGCTGACGGTTGAATGCGATCTGACGCCGATGCATTGCAGTGGGGAAGCGATGATCGCGACGGTTCGGGCTCCGACCATGAGAATAAGCGGTCGGAATATTCGCATGACGCAAGGTGTCTTGAGAATCCAGGAAGCAGAAACAATCAAAGCGGCATGGGCAGCGCACGGAACCTTGTCGGTCTCCGGGGTGAGTCCGGAGCCGACCGCTTGGTGGCCTTCCACGAGTGATTGGGCAATCAAATTCTCGGCTGATCAGGGCGGCATCAAGGCCGACCTTCGAGTCGATACTCCGACGCACGAAGGGTTCGTGACCGCGAGGATCGAGCAGTCGCTGCAGGCAGCGCAGGGAATCATGCACGGCGTCATTGGTCCGCTGACGTTCAACGGCACCGACCGGCGGCTCAGCAAGATGATCATGGGACTTCCTCCTTCAACCGATCTGATCGATGGGGTGTTCACATCCACCGTTGATGCATCCTGGTCGAGCAACTTCCGCGACCGGACCAATGTAATGAAAGTGGTATCGGCAACTGCGAAAGTCGTGGCGGACAAACTGTCGGGTCACTACTACGACTCTATCGTGAAGGGTTTGAGCACCACGATGGAGGTACAGGCTCAGGGCCTTGAATCATTTGCGATGACCCAACCGGCTTCGATCTTCATTGCCGCAGTCCAGAGTGGGGTGGATTTTGCCAATCTCACCGCCTCCTACCAGATGAGATGGAAATTGGCGGATGCTCTGCCGACTGTCGATATAAGAGATTTCCAGTGCGAAGTATTTGGAGGAACGATCAGCAATCCGGGTTCTGTGCTGGATTTGGCCAAGCCACCGGTTACAACGACGTTTTCTTTGCAGAATCTTGATCTGGCGAGAATTCTGAGCGTGGAACAACAGAGGGGACTTCAGGGGACCGGAACACTCAACGGGACGCTTCCCGTCACACTCACATCGGGCGGGATCGTCGTGCAAGATGGACTGATCGAGGCACAGCCGCCTGGGGGTATCATACGATACGCATTGATGCCGGAATCGTCAAAGATGCTCTCAGAATCGGATCGGCAACTCGAGCTCGTCGCGCAAGCGCTCAACAATTTTCAGTATTCCCTGTTGCGAGTCGGCGTGAAATACGGCGAAACCGGTATGTTGGATCTGAATGCCCGGTTGGAAGGCCGGAATCCTGACCTCAGGAATACTCCTCCGATTCACTTCAACCTGACCGTGCAAGAGCATATCCCCACGCTCCTCAAAAGCCTCCGCTCGGTCGAGGATATCCACGGGACGATTGAAAAAAAGATATAGAGGACTAGGACCGTTATGAGGCGGACCATGCGGAGTGGAACCATAGGAATAGGCGTCGGCGTGTCGGCGTGGATCACGCTGTTCCTGGCGGTGTGTGCCTGTACTCCACGCGTGGAAGTGGCTGCGTCGGAGAAGCCGATTACGATCAATCTCAATCTGAAGATTGATCATGAGATGCGGCTGAAAGTCGACAAAGACTTGGATCACGTGTTGTCGAACGACAGCGGTCTGTTGGATGAAGCAAAAGCCGAGGGATGGGTCGGGGAGAAGAGCAACGGCTATTTGAGAGCGGTGAACCCCTCCAATACCGAGGTGCAGGCCTTGATAGAGGAGGTCAATCAGAAGCGGCGGCAGGCCTATGAAGATATCGCAGCGCGAAACCACATCAGCGTCCAGGCCGTTGAAGCACTCGCCGGAGAAAAAGCCATTCGGAATACCACACCATGACACTTTATTGAAAGTCCGGATGGCTGGATCAAGAAATAAGCGCTATCCGTAGCGATCGTTCTTCCATGGAAACGCGGTGTTGGAATACCCGCGGACCTCCCAAAACCCCTTCTCATCTTTATCTGAGAACGTAATGTCCTTCACCCATTTCGCCCCTTTCCAGGCATAGCGTTTCGGGACGATCACACGTACCGGCCCACCATGGTCTCGTGATAGCGGTTTGCCGTTCCAGCTATGGGCCAGCAGCACATCGCCATCGTCACAGGCCTCAAGCGGGAGGTTCGTCGTGTAATCGTCGTAGGACGTGAACAGGACAAACCGGGCAAGCGACAGCGGTTTCACGATGGAAATGATGTGCCTGAAGCTCACGCCTTCCCAGTCATTGTCGTAACGACTCCATGAGGTCACGCAGTGAAAGTCAGACCGATCCTTGAATTGAGGCTGAGCGAGAAATTGCTCCCATGTCCAGGTGACGGGGGCAGCGACAAACCCGCCGATGCCGAGCCGCCATTCGTCTAATGGGACTTCCGGTTTGAAGCCTAAGTCCAATACTGGAAAGTTATCCACGAGGTGCTGGCCTGGAGGTAGACGATCATCGCCTTCATAAAAGACTTCCCGCTCTTCTCCTCCTCGCCGCGCCCTGGCCCATTGTTCTTTGGTCCTTGTCAGTCTGTTTGATTCATCCATTTCGGCCTCCACTTTTACAGACGGCGGAAATTGAAACGGATCCGGCAACCCACTGATCGGTGGTCGGGAACGTCCGGCAACCGACATTTCGTCGAACAGCGGCCCTATGGGACGTTGAACACGTTTCACGTGCCGCTCCGCCCTTAAGGCATTCTAACCTAGTCGGACAGAGCTGAGGCAGCTTATCTCATTGACAGAACAAAGAGGAAGCCACCATGATACGCTACGATGCAGCTATGATAACCGTGAGCCCGACAGTTCGAATCTAGGCAAAATTTTCCCGGCATTGCCGGTTGGGTATAAGCGGTTCGCAGTGAAACCAGTGGGATGAACGCCTGACCGATTGACGACGCACGGCGAAGGGTGTCAGGCTGTGATTACACCACACCTCTCCAAGGTCATCGGAATGAGTGAGTACAACCAAACTCTGATCCTTCCGCACGACGACTATAATCAAGAGCTCGTCGCGAACGTGCATCCCGCCGATTGGGTCAATCCGGAGCCGACCGACCGCTACAACCTTGTCATCATCGGAGCAGGAACCGCCGGGTTAATCACCGCCGTCATCGCCGCGGGTCTCGGAGCGAAGGTCGCATTGATCGAGAAACATCTGATGGGAGGCGACTGTCTCAATGTCGGGTGTGTGCCGTCGAAAGGAGTGATTCGAGCAGCCAGAGCATGGGCCGACTTACGGAAGGCCACAGAGTTCGGTCTTCATATTCCCGCCGGCGTGAAGTATGACTTCGGCGCGGTAATGGCGCGCATGAGGAAACTGCGGGCCCGCATCAGCCGGAACGACTCCGCCCGGCGATATACGAAGCTCGGCGTAGACGTGTATATCGGCAGTGGACGGTTTCTCGGTTTTGACACGGTCCAGGTGGAAGGTCCGTCCGGTAATCGGGTTCTCACCTTCGCGAAAGCCGCTGTCTGTACGGGGGCGAGAGCGGCGATACCTGAGACGCCCGGCCTTCAGGAAGCCGGCTATCTGACGAATGAAACCGTTTTTTCTCTGACTGAGCTGCCGCAGCGTCTGGGCGTCATCGGGGCCGGGCCTATCGGTTGTGAGCTGGCGCAGTCCTTCGCCCGCTTTGGAAGCCAAGTCTATCTGATCGAAGCGACGCACGGCATCCTTCCGAACGAGGATCGAGATGCGGCGGGTATCGTTGAACAGCACATGCTTCGCGACGGTGTGAAGCTGCTCTGCTGTGGAAAATATCTGAAGGCGGGAAAGACCGAAGGTGGGAAACGTCTGACAGTCGATTCTCATGGCCAACATTACGATGTCGTCGTCGACGAGATTCTCGTCGCGGTCGGTCGGACCCCGAACGTCGAAAGGATCGGTTTGGAGACCGCAGGAGTCTCGTACGATAAGAACGGGATCAGGGTGGATGCTCGATTGCAATCGACCAA
>JAICUC010000212.1 GCA_025936075.1 Nitrospira sp.
AGGCGTGGGCTTCATCATCATATTTCTCCGTCGGCATGCCGGTAGTCTGTGCTGCATCGGCCGTCCTCGGCTTTATTGAGCCCCAAAAAGCTTGGCGATGGGGCATCGCTCCCCTGATCGGCCAGTTTCTCTGGATGCTGTTCACCCAAGGGCCCGGCAACCTGTTACCGCTCGGCCTCATTGCCTTCGGAGTTCTTTCCGTGCCATCCACCATTACTGCGAAGATCGGCGCATACGTCCGGCGGCGCACCGCCTAAGTGGACGCGACAAACCATTCCACACGTCTATTATGAGACGACTTTGCGATCATATGGATGGCAGGCACAGCCTTACCGAGGTGCATGAATTTTATGTAACGCTCTTGCCGGCAATGGCATTCACGCGCAAGGTCGATTTGAAGCGACCGACTCCAGTAACGCGGCTGCATTCTTTGGCGTCGCCGAATCCGTATATCATGTTCCGAATGAGTGCCGGATTGCGTTCAGGGCGGAGAGTAATCCTGACGTGGACAGGCTCACCGACAACGCTGTCGGACCTCATGCAGGACTCGTCACACAGGCTCACTAGATGAATGCCGGCATGATACATATTCGAGGGACTCTGCGTGAGACTGGCATCCAGTCATCGGGAGAGTGGCCCTCATGAATGTTGCACGTCCTGATCATTGAAAGAATGGCGTTGTGAGACACAGTGAACCGCACAGAATCCATCGCACCGGTTGGCTCCGCGCAGCGGTACTGGGCGCGAACGATGGTATTGTCTCCACGGCAAGTCTCGTCTTGGGCGTGGCGGCGGCTGGAACAAGTCCGCGGAACATCGTAATCGCCGGTGTAGCGGGACTTGTAGCCGGCGCCATGTCGATGGCGGCCGGAGAATATATTTCAGTCAGCTCGCAAGCCGATACGGAACGCGCCGATCTCGATCGAGAACGTAATGAGTTGGCGGCTGATCCCGAGCGCGAACACGCGGAAATGACCGCCATGTACGTATCGCGCGGGCTGGATCATCGTCTCGCCTCTGCAGTCACGACCCAATTGATGGCACATGACGCACTGGGCGCACATAGCCGCGAAGAGTTGGGGCTCACTGACACCATGGCCGCCCGGCCGGTTCAAGCCGCGCTCGCATCGGCCGGCACGTTTTCAGTCGGCGCTCTCCTTCCTCTCCTGATTGTCGTAACAGTGCCGAGATCGATGATTATGTGGGCTGTATCCGGCGGCTCGCTCGTCTTTCTCGCACTGCTCGGCTCATTGGCTGCCTGGGCCGGCGGCGCGCCGATGGTGACGGGTGCCGTACGAGTCACCTTTTGGGGTGCCTTGGCCATGGCCGTTACGGCCGGAGTGGGGGCCTCGCTGGGAATAAGGCTCTGAGGAAAATAGGCTGGATCAAGGGCCAAAGTGCCACAAATAAATGGGAGCAATCAGATGGGGATGGCGATGGACCAGGCCTAGGTGACAAGTTAGAATGACCGCCGTTGAATCTTCGTCACGCACAGGTCGTCTGAAGAGGAAGTGATGGCAATCACTGATCCCTACCTCATTACCGTCTTGTTGGATGTCAACGAGACGCAGGATGTCGACGACAGAGCGGAAAGTCGATCCTATATCGTGGCCGATCGCGGTTCCCGCCAGGCGGTCATCATCGATGCCGTCATCGAAAATGTCGCGCGCGACCTCACAATCCTCAAGGAACTTGGGCTGACCCTCCGCTTTGCCATTGAAACCCATATCCATGCCGACCACATCACAGGAGCCTGGCTCATCAAAGAGAGAACAGGAGCGAAAATCGTGTATGGCGGCGGGGCCAAAGGCGATGTCGTCGGCGTGGATCAGTTTCTCTGTGAGGGTGAGGCGTTGCAGTTCGGCCACACGGTGCTGACGGCACTCGCTACTCCCGGTCATACGGATGGTTGCACAAGCTATGTGCTCCCTGGTGCCGTCTTCACCGGCGATGCGTTGTTCGTCCGCGGCAATGGGCGAACCGATTTGCAGGGCGGCTCCGCAGAGAAACTATTCGACTCTGTTCGCAAGAAACTGTTCACCCTGCCGGACGACACGATGGTCTATCCCGGGCACGATTACCAAGGCAGGGTGTCTTCCACGATCGGGGAAGAGAAGCACTTCAACGAACGCCTGAACCTTTCGATCGACAAAGAAACCTTCGTCGAGACGATGAATCGGAGAAAAACCCCCCGACCGGCAAAAATGGATATCGCCATTCCCGCCAACATGCGAGCAGGCCGTATCGTCTGTTCATGAAAGGATATTCGTTCACGAACACTTGATGGTTCGACGGAACGAGCAGAACCCCGAGAGAGATGGCGATCCCCTGTTCGTCACCATCTCTCATGAAGCAATCGGCCCCAACGCGATCAATCACTCCGGCGCTACCGCTCTGCGACGCCAGGAGCGAACACAAGATTAACCGGAAGCTTCTCCGTCAAGGTATACGGGCTTGCCTTGTTTTCTTTAACCCACCGCTTCTCCGCCACGGATTCAAACGGCGGAGCGAGTTCTCCCTGTAGAGACCATAGATCGCAGGGAGTTTCATCGATGGACACCTCCCAGTCATAACCTCTATCCTTCACGAACGGCGCGATAACCGTATCCAGGGTCTTCATCCACCATTCGCGCAAGATCGGTCCGGGTATTGTTCTGGCAATCTGATCGATCTTAAATCGGACAAATTTGTTATGTAGTTCACCACCCACAAAGCAGGAATCTTTCGCGACCTCCTCAAAAATCATGACCACATAGAACTTGGGAATCGGGACACTGGCATACACGTTCGTCACTTCCTTGGCCAGTTTTTTCTTATCCTCGGCAGTGAATGCTCCGGCAGGATGATACACTTTCCATAACGGCATAGCTCACTCCTTCCTTATTTATGGATGGTTGTCGCCGAACGTCATGCTTTTGATCTCCTATTGCTGTTTCCTGCCCTCGTTCTTCTAGCCCCTGCGTGCACCGCCAATCCCGGAGATTGCTTGATCCGCGGAAATTTTTTCGTACCCGGAAACTGTTTTTTCCCCCACACAACGATCGCTTCCAAGATCGGTTCGAGCCCATTTCCCTTCTTAGTCAAGAGATACTCATAGCGGGTGGGGTTTCGCTGATAGGCACGTCGGCTGATGAGACCGGCAACCAGCAATTTGTTCAATCTGTCAGCCAAAATATTTGACGCGATTTCTTCGGGTGAGGCTAGGAATTCCTGATAGCGCCGTTTGCCCAAGACCAAATCACGAATCACCAACAACGTCCACTTATCTCCGAGGAGATCCAGAACATTGGTGATCGGGCAGGATGATCGTTCGAATTTCATGAAAGTCCCTTGCCCTTCGGATATCGGGAGCAATTTAACACCATAACTTGCATTTTGCAAGTTACTAGTTGAAGGCATGGCACCACATCCCGGGATCCGATATATGCGGGACAGTTGGGGCGAGCATGTGGAGGCTTTGCTTCGTGCGGGAGGATTGAGGCTGTTCCAGGACAACTATGTGTCAGATTACCGCTGTAGACCTAGGACCCCATGGTGGCAAAGAATCAATGGGTGTTTTAGTCGAAGATGGATGTATAATGACTATGTGCCGAGTCGCCGGTCTCACAGGAGGCTCTCATGGCACGGAACACTCACCAGCAGCCCTACCGAGCACGCGCGTTAAAAACACTTCCCTGGATCTGTGCTCACTGCGGACGTGAATTTGACGGCAAGAAGCTCAACCAGCTCACAGTCCACCACAAGGACCATGACCATCACAACAATCCCCCGGACGGCAGCAACTGGGAGTTGCTGTGTCTCTACTGTCATGACAATGAGCATCAGCGGTATCTGATGGCTGACACCTCCGGTGAGACATTGCCGAACAGGAATCACGAACAACCTTCAACCTTTACGCCTTTCGCCCACCTCGGGGATTTGATCAAGCGTAAACGAGTGGCTTAATGAGCCATACATGGTCGACAGACCTGCAATAGGTTCCCCCCGCTTTTACATGGTGGTTCTGTCGCCAAATTAGACGTCTTGCAGCACCGAATGTGAAACATTGGGATCAGTGTCCGGATCTCCCCTGTCCTGCGCATTCTTTTGCTTTCATCCCCCCGCCTCATTGTTCATCATGCCGGCCCTTCCAATGTAGGATATCCCGTCCCGCTGTCGGCGGATACAATCGGCACCTGTCATGGGGACAGCAATGGTCCGCTTTCCTTATACGCGAATCTACCAACGGTTTCTCTTCCATTATCCGCTGGTGGTCGGAGGCGAGTCGTGTGTCTGTGAGGGCACACTAAGGAATCTCTCGATGCATGGATGCTCGATGGTGTGCGATCGTGAATTTCCGATCGGCAGCCAGGTGCGCCTGAGCATCCTCCTACCTGATCAGACCTCGGCCTTACCTATTGAACTGGGCCTGATATCCTGGGTGAATGGCCGCGAGTGTGGAGTGAAGTTTATGCAGCTTCCGCTGCAATCGAGATTGCGACTCAATGGCACGCTGCGTATCGCACTCATCCAATTCCTGACCGCTCGTATGAATCGGGAGCGGCAGAAGCCCGCCGTTTGGCGTTTTCAGTCCATCTAATGAGGAACCTGTTCAGAACGTTCCATTCACACCTACGTGAATGGATGCCATCGCGCATTCTACACATTCTTCGGCCACAAGGAACTCAGCTCCGGATACTTCGCCCGATAGTCGGCATGGCTAGCGCGAATGACCTTCAGCGCTTCCTCCCGTCCGTACACGCTCGTGATTTCCACCTTGTGATGAATCGTCCCCGGCGCACTCTTATACGTCAGAAAATAATGTTGCAAGCGATCCATGAGCGCCTTCGGACATTGTGAAACATCCGTGACGTTGCCGTACACCGCATCGTCCCGCATCACGGCGATAATCTTGTCGTCGGCCTCGCCGCCGTCGGCCAGGCTCAAGCCGCCGATCGGCAGCGCCGTCAGGAGAATGTCACTGTGCGGAATGCTCTTTTCCGACAATACGCAGATATCGAGCGGATCGCCGTCCCCGATCATATCTTTTCGACGGGCTCGCTTGGCAAAGATACCGGCCACCTGGCTTCCGGAGTAGGTCTGCGGAATGAGTCCATAATAGGCCGGACAGAAGTTGGAAAATCGCTGTGGCCGGTCCACTTTGAGAAAGCCGCTGCTCTTGTCCACCTCGTATTTGACCGTGTCGGTCGGGACGATTTCAATGTAGGCCGTGACCACGTCCGGAGCTTCTTCCCCGATGGACACGCCGTGCCAGGGATGCGCTTTGAACATCAGCCCGAGCAGGCGTTGAAACGGATCGCTCCCCGCGCGTATCTCGGCTGTCTTGTCCATATCCGCACCCTTTCCCTTCCCCTTCTTCTCTTTCATGCCTCCTCCGATCACTGCCGATCATCATCAAATCGCGCCTTAGTATCGCCCAGGAGCTCGATCGTGGCAATAGTTTCTCACTGCCTCAATGAACATCAGCACGTCAGTAGGCGGCGGGTCACATAAATCTCCTGTTCCCAAAGCAGGAACACTCGGGCTGAGGTCTCGAGCACTACCGTTTTTTTAAGCTCGTAAGAACGTAACAAGGGTCGGAAGGCCTGCGCCATTCCGACCCAAAACTCTCCGACTCTTTTTTGTCGTTCGCTGTCCGCTAGAATCTCGATGCCGTCAGCGTCACGTCGGCGTCCGGCCACGCTCGGCGGAAGCGTGCTTCCGTTGCGTCCGCTTCAGTGTTCTTTCCCTGCGCCCGGAGCGCCTGCGTGAGGCCGAACAGAGACCAACCGTTCTCGGGGAAGCGTCGAAGGTCTTCGCGATACACCTTTTCGGCCTCGGCATTTTGTGCCGCTTTCAGCAGTGCGACGCCGAGCGAGTGCCGAATCGGGTAATACCACTTGGGCGGTTCGAAGTAGAGTCCCGCATCTTCGATCTTGGCCGCTTTCCGGAAGTGATTGATGCCCGCATCGAGATCGCCTCGGCGGGTCGCGATTTCGCCGGACAGCGCGTGTACGGCAATCGAGAGCGAGGTTTTGCCTTCAGCACCGTCGGGCGTCGCAGCATCGGCGGCCGTCACCTGGTCGAGCGCGACTTGCGCCTCAGCCCATTCCCCCTTGGCGGCATGTGCCACGCCCCGAGCGTAGGAGGCCATCGCGTACGAGAAGCGGATGTCTTCCGGCGGAAGCGGTGCGGCAAGCACTGCGTCCCATTTCCCGAAGGTCGTGAGCGTGAGGGCGTGGTACGGCAGCATTTCCTGCAGCATCCCAACCTGGCGCGCGGCATCAAGGTTTACCTTGGTGGTGAGTGTATTGGATGCTTCGATCGCCTGCGCACTACGGCCCGCCATCGTGGAAGCGAAGGCGAAAAAGTGGATGTTGTGCGGGTAGTACGCGAGCGGATAGACGCCCATCGGGCGCTGCCCTTCAATGAACTCCTCGTCCGTATGGATCGCATGGTGATTGGACTGCACCGCGTCGTTCCACCGGCCGACGCGGATGAAGATGTGCGAGGGCATGTGCACCATATGCCCTTCCCCCGGCATGAGCCGAGCAAGCCGTTCGGCGCAGGGCACCGCG
>JAICUC010000058.1 GCA_025936075.1 Nitrospira sp.
CGTCGAAACCCGATATCGACAGCGCTATGTCGATCTGATAGCCAATCCCCGGGTCCATGAGATCTTTTCGACCAGGAGCCGTATCATCACCGGCATCCGAACTTTTCTGCTGGAGCGCGGGTTTCTCGAGGTTGAAACCCCGATGATGCATCCGATTCCCGGAGGGGCGACGGCCAAGCCTTTCGTCACACATCACAATGCGCTCGGCGTGGATCTTTATTTGCGTATCGCGCCGGAGTTGTACTTGAAGCGCCTGATCGTGGGCGGATTTCCGCGCGTGTTCGAAATCAACCGCAACTTCCGGAACGAAGGCATCTCAACGATTCACAACCCTGAATTCACAATGCTGGAGTTCTACGTATCATACGCGGATTATCAGGACTTGATCACGCTTACCGAGGAACTGATCTCGACCTTGGCTCGTCAGATACTTGGTAAAATCGTCATTCCGTACCAAGGAAAGGAGATCGATCTCACGCCTCCGTGGCGACGATGGTCTTACCGCCAAGCCGTCCTGGAGGTGAATAGTCTCGATTCCTCGGTATTCTACGATCGAGAGAAGGCATTGGCGGCCGCCAAACAGCTGAATGTCCCGGTGGATCCGAAGGCGTCGTTGTTCACGATCGTCAATGAGATTTTCGAGGAAACCGTTGAACCTAGTTTGCAACAGCCCACTTTTATTACCGATTACCCGATCGAGATTTCTCCGCTCGCAAGGCGGAAGGATACGGACCCGAGCCTGACCGATCGATTCGAGCTGTACATTGCCGGGCGGGAAATCGCGAATGCCTTCTCCGAGTTGAACGATCCGTTGGACCAACGTGAACGGTTTGAAGGCCAGGCGGCTCAGCGGGAGGCGGGTGATGAAGAAGCCCATCTCGTCGACGAAGACTTTCTCCGCGCCCTTGAATTCGGAATGCCGCCGACCGCCGGAGAAGGAATCGGAATCGACCGATTGATCATGCTGTTTACCGATCAGGCCTCCATCCGCGACGTCGTGCTTTTTCCACAACTCAGACCAGAGAAATCGTAGTGGCCCTCCCCTATGAAATCTTCGTCGGACTCCGCTACTTGCGCGCCAAGCGCCGCAACCGGACGATCTCGCTGAACACCTTCGTGTCGGTGGCAGGCATTACGCTGGGGGTGGCCGCGCTGATCGGTACGGTCGGCATCATGACCGGTTTCCGAGAAGACATTCAGAGCAAGATTCTCGGCACGACCGCACATATCATCGTCCAGGAGCGAATGAAAGAGCACCTGACCGACTATGACCGTCTGGTCGACAAAATTCAGACGGTGCCCGATGTCGTCGCGGCCACGCCGTTCGTATTTCGCCAAGTACTACTCACTACGCAGAGTGGAGTACAAGGAATCATCCTACGCGGGATCGATCCGAAGCGAGAAGCCAATGTCACCGAACTCGCCAAGAACATCACGGTGGGACGGCTGCTGGACCTGCTCACCCCGGTGAAGGTGATGCAGGCTCCGGCCGATGACCCTCAAGGCGACCTCCGCGCCGTTGAAAAACCAGGCATCATTCTCGGCAAAGAGCTGGCGCTCAGACTGGGCGTGTTCGTCGGCGATACGGTCAACGTGGTCTCTCCCGTCGGCCCGATCAGCGCGATGGGGATGGTGCCCAAGATCCGAACGTTCGCCGTGGTCGCCCTGTTCCATTCAGGAATGTTCGAATATGATTCGTCATTCGCCTATATCGAACTCGGCGAAGCGCAGAAATTTTTCAATCTTGGAGCGAGCGTCACCGGAATTGAAGTCAAGGTCACCGATGTGTTCCGTGCCGGAGAGATCGGTCACACGATCGAACAGGAGCTGGGATTCAGCCATGGAGCCAGAGATTGGATGCAGATGAATCGCAATCTCTTCTCGGCCCTGAAGCTGGAAAAGACGATGATGTTTCTCCTTCTTGTCTTGATCACGATCGTAGCCTCATTCAACATCGTCAGCACCTTGACGATGATCGTCACGGAGAAGCAGAAGGAAATCGCCATCCTCAAGGCGATGGGCGCCACGAAGCGCAGTATCCGGCGCATTTTCATGCTGAACGGATTGATCATCGGATTTGCGGGGACGGGCATCGGTATCCCCTTGGGTTACGCGTTTCTTTGGCTGATTCAAACGTTTTGGACGTTCGATCCGAGCGTGTACTATATCTCCACCATTCCGGTTCATGTGCTGGCCGAGGATGTGCTGCTCGTGGCCGGGTCCGCCATCCTGATCAGCTTTTTGGCGACGGTCTATCCGGCCAACCAGGCCGCGAAGCTGGAACCGGTCGCCGCACTGCGCTATGAATAGACTCATAGGACTGAGAATTGAGGACGGAGGACTAAGTCATAAGTCTCATTTCAATATTCCGAGTCTCAGCCCTCAATCCTCACCACTCATCGCTGGACCATGATCAAAGTCATCAATCTCCATAAATCCTTCTCCATGGGATCCTATGAATTGCCCGTCCTCAAGGGGATCAATCTTGAGATTCACCGAGGCGAACTGGTGGCGATCGTGGGAGCTTCGGGAGCCGGCAAAAGCACCTTGCTCCATATTATCGGAACCCTTGATAAACCGACCGGGGGGACCGTTACGTTTGATGGGCAGGATCTCTTTCGGATGACTGACACACAGCAGGCGGAATTTCGGAATCGGCGGATCGGATTCGTATTTCAGTTCCATCACCTGCTCGCCGAGTTCACCGCGTTGGAGAATGCCTGCATGCCGGCGCTCGTGCAGCGTCGCGAGCCGGCCGCTGTCAGAGCCGATGCCACAACCCTTCTGACGGAAGTCGGATTGGGGCATCGCCTTCAGCACAAGCCCGGAGAGCTGTCGGGCGGCGAACAGCAACGGGTCGCGATGGCGCGTGCATTGATGCAGAGTCCTGACTTGGTCTTGGCCGATGAGCCGACCGGCAACCTGGACACGCATAGCGGGGACGGATTGTTCGGATTGATGCGCACCTTGAATAAGACACGCGGAACGACGTTCGTCATTGTCACGCATAACGACAAACTCTCCGCTCAATCCGATCGTATCATTCATATGCAGGACGGACAAATCGTGCCCTGACCCAGCGTATCGTTTCACTACATTCCTCCCGACGGTTGAACAGACCGTGATTTCTTGACGAACAACCATTCCTTCTCTAGACTCGCAAGACTGCCGGTTTGATCGAGGATTCGACATGCGCTGTTCGCCATGGCTCCGAATTGCCATTCTACTGGGGGCCTCAGCGTTGCCTTCCCATGCATCAGCGACAGAATTTGTGATAGCCGGTCCTCGCGCCATGGGCATGGGTGGGGCCGGCGTCGCTGTCACAACCAATGCGCTCGCCACCTATTGGAACCCCGCCGGCTTGGCGATGACTCAAACCGTGGACATCCGAGCCCAAGGGGGCGGACAAGCCACTGATCGCCTCGGCTTGGGTGATGCGCTTAATGACCTGGAAAAATTCAATACCAGCGATACATCCCCAGGCAATTTAGCGAAAGGCCAAAGTATCGCGGATCGCATTAATCAACCAGGCGCTACCGTCTCAGTCAACGGATCCGCCGGTCTCTATCTGAAGGGGCATCTCGGCGAGCATGCGTTCGGGTTCAACGTATCTGACGTTGCAACCGGCGGTGGGTTCGTGTCAACCCCCGTACAAGCTTCTCAACCAGGCGGGCCAGGGACTCCCGTCACCGTGGCGGGCCAGATGGCGCTTCGTGGCCTCGAAGCCAGACAGCTGGCGTTTTCGTATGCTTATGCCTTTTCCGACAAAACCTTTTCGGTCGGCATTACTGCAAAGGTCATCCAGGGTGCCGCGTATAATGGTTCGACTGACCTTCAAGGTGGAAGCGGTGTCAGCACGATCGATCATTTCGGAAAACCTAACATCTCAACGACCTATGGAATTGACATTGGAGCAATCTATCGTCCATCTTCATTGATTAGATTCGCGGTCGTCGCGAAAGATATCAACAAACCGACCTTCGACGCCGCCGGAGGAGGCGAGTTGACACTAGAACCACAGGTTCGAGCGGGCGTCGCAGTCAACCCGTACTCTACCTTGACGTTGACGGCCGATGTGGATGCGACCTCGAACAAGACCTTCGTACCCGGTGTGAAAAGCCAACTCTTGAGTCTGGGAGTCGAACAGACGATCTTGTCTGAATTTCTTTCGTTTAGGGCCGGCACCTTCAAGAACATGCAGGATGCGTCCACCCCGTTCGTTCCTACCGCTGGGTTAGGCATACGGTGGTTTTCCTTCCGTGCTGATGCCGGAGGGGGCTATGACTTCCGCGCAAAGGGTGCCTTGGTCTCGGCCTCTATTTCATTCACGTTCTAATGGTATACTAAGCCCATGCTGTCTCGATCATCCGCACACACAGTAGCCGTGATGGCATTCGTCACGCTCCTCGGAGGTTGTGGCGGCTTGCAGGAAGTGTGGGAAGGCCCCGGCGCCAGAGTATTTCGGCCACAGAGCATCGCCGTGTTGCCACCGATGGCGAGCCAATACGACAGCGCCCGCGAAGACATTCAGGATGTCCTGGCCGTAGCACTCAATCGTCAAGGCAATATTGAACGGGTCGTCTCGCCCGAGAACGTGACCGATATCTTCCAGGCCTCGAAAGAGGCTTTCGACTCTCTCGTGTTTTATTTCTCCCGTTTGGAGATGACCGGTCAATCCGATAAAGAATCGGCCATTAAGCTCGGGAAAGCGCTCAACGTCGATTCCTTCCTCGTGGTCCGTGTCAATTCGTGGGAATACGTGCGGAAGGAAGGCGACAACGTCGGGCGAGTCGGGATGAGCTTACGGCTGATCGATGCCACAACCGGCACGACGGTCTGGAAAGCCCGCCATGAACGTTCAAACAGCTACATGTTCATCAAACCCAGCCTCAAGGACATCGCAAAAGAACTCGCCGACGAGATGATCAAATACATGCCTCCACAGACGAAGCGCTAGCGTAGAACTCGGAATCCTCTCAGCTTACTCTCTTCGTTCAACATGCCACATATTCCAGTGCATGGAGCCGGAGAGGAGTGGCTTCATTGTCGGTTGCTTTTACCCTGCCGCACCAGGACCTTTGCCCGGGTGTCGATGCTGACAAGGAGCTCATGGAGACTAAAAAGCAGAATGGCTCCTTCGCACATCATGCGCCACACCAAATTCCCTACCAGTAGGACTACGATTCCTCCGACGCGAGGGAGAATCAGGCCGACCTCATACTCATTCAAGGTCTCCGGGGATAGAATTGACACAACCCCTGCTGCAGTAATGAAGCACGCTCCCACGATATAGACCACCTTAATGAGTTGCGGAGTCACCAATTCACGAAAGGCAAAATACTCGGCATAGAAGCTCGTGTACCTCGCAGACTTCACTTGCTGTGTGACAAATGCATGCCCACATATCGAGCATTTTGCGGCAGATACGTCATTTTCCGTCAAACATTGCGGACATTTCATGGGCTCTCCCTTCGATCAGCGCCAAGTGTGTGGGTAGAGTCTAGGGTCAGCAACCGTGCGTTATCAAGAGCCTACAGTATATGGTCAGGCCTTGTTCTGCCAGTCCGCTGTCAGAAAGGATGGCGTGGAGGCGAGTCGCCGGAGGCTTGGTGGCTCGACCACGAATAGGTATCGGTTTGCGGATAGTTATGGAGCGGACCGGATTAAGGGCCACGTTCCGACATAGCTCCAGCAGATAGCGATCCTGGTCCACCAGGATCGCTTTGAAGCGACCTTGCAGCACGTTGCCAATCCGACCATGACGGCGGTTGAAGGCCTGGGTATATACACCGTTGAGCTGGCGCATGGCCTTCGACAGATTGGCGTCTGGCGTCTCCACGACCAGGTGAAAATGGTTATCCATCAGGCAGTAGGCGTGCAGCAGGAGATGAAACCGAGAAACGACATGTATCAGCACATCGAGGAACCGCTGCCGGTCCTCGTCATCCACGAAGATGTCTTGCCGGCGTTGCTACGGGTAGTGACGTGGTAGAGCGCGCCAGAAATTCGATGCGCAATGGGCGGGCATGGGGCAGAGTGTAGCTTACTGGATATGCACGGAACAAGATCTGACCCTTTCGCCAGGAGTTTGTCCTGGCAGATGGTCAACTTGCCTTCTTCTGTTCTTCCTTCAATCGCTCGGCGATCCACAACTTGATCACCGATTGCCTCGTGACGCCAATGCGGCTTGCTTGTGCATCCAGTGATTCGATGATCCAACTGGGAAAATCGACATTCACTCGTCTCTGTTCATGCCCAGGACGGCGCGCCTTGGAGAGAGCAAGATGAGGCCTAATATCTTTCCCCTCATCAAACATCTTCTCGAGATTCTTTGCTTTCATGGTAGAGTTCTCTTTCTTCCTTTCTGGCTCTTCGTACCGAAATCAACCGCGTATGTCCCTTCCGATAGGTGAAAAAGGCTGACCACAGCTTTTGTTTGAGGGCCGCAATGAGCACATACCGAGGTTCATCTTCTGTTCTCGCTGGGATTTCAAGCCGGTCCTCGTCTTCCCACAGTTCTTGCGCCTCAACAAAATTGATCCCATGTTTCTCATGGTTCGCCTTGCTCTTCGCAGCATCGAACTCGAAATCCATCCCGGTATAGAAAATATACCGGTGACGAGCCGTTCGTCAATCCAGGAGGATTCGACGCTCAATCCGCGCAATCAGCAGGTGAAGACGACTACGACGGTGAACACTTGCGCAAGAAAAGACGCACCGAGGTCCATGTGGCCGAACGGCTAGCTAGGCCGGTACCATTGCAGCTTTCAACGATCGGACGAACTCGGCGACGTGTCCGATCATCCCGGGATCCTGTTGGTGAGATGCGATACGCTTCACAATGGCACTTCCGACGATGACTCCATCCGCCACCTTCGATACCTGCGCGGCATCCTCGGGTGTCGCCACGCCGAACCCAACGGCTATGGGAGCGGCAGAGACTTTCTTCAGTTTGCCGATATTGTGTTGGATATCTTCGACGTTGCTCAGCTTCGCTCCCGTAATGCCTGTCAGCGAAACATAGTAGACGAATCCATGGGACTCTTTCGCCACCAGTTTTCGGCGATCAGTCGTGCTGGTCGGCGCAAGCAGGAAGATAAGCGACAGACCGGCTGCATCCGCCGGGACTTTGAGCGGTCCCGATTCGTCCGGCGGCATATCTGGGACGATCAACCCATCCACTCCGGCGGCCTTCGCCGCGTTGCAAAATTCTTCACAGCCCATGGCGTGGATCGAATTGTAGTACAACATCAGGATGATCGGGATATTCGTCCGCTGCCTGAGCGATGTGACAGACGCGAGGATTTGCCGAAGGGACGTGCCGTTCCGCAATGCGCGCTCCGCAGCCTGCTGAATCACCGGTCCGTCGGCAATCGGGTCGGAGAAGGGCACACCCAGCTCGATAATATCGGCGCCCGCCTGTTCCAACGCCAAGACCAGTTGTTCGGTTTCGGCCAACCCTGGATCTCCCGCCATCAGGTAGGCAATGAGTGCTTTCTGTCGGTTCTTCCGCAGGCCTTCAAATGTGGTTTCCAGCCGTCCGCTCATAATGACACGCCTCGCATCCTTGCCACTTGCTGCACGTCTTTGTCACCGCGACCGGAAAGATTGGCGATGATGAGCTGCGACTTCTTCAGTGTAGGCGCCAGCTTTGTGACGTGCGCGATCGCATGGGCGCTTTCGAGCGCGGGAACGATACCTTCCTCACGCGCCAGCAGGTCAAAGGCTGCGAGCGCCTCACCGTCCGTCGCCGAGGTATATTCGATGCGGCCCTGATCGTGGTAGAGACTATGTTCCGGTCCGACCGCCGCGTAATCCAGACCGGCCGATACGGAATGAGTCGGATTGATCTGTCCGTTTTCGTCCTGAAGCAGGTAGGTCATGGTGCCTTGCAAGACCCCTGGTTTCCCACCAGAGAACCTTGCCGCATGTTTTCCGCTTTCGACACCGAGCCCCCCGGCTTCCACGCCGACCATCTTGACCTTGGAGTCACGGAGGAACGCATGGAAAAGACCGATCGAGTTGCTTCCTCCTCCGACACAGGCCACGAGATAATCCGGCAACCGTTTTTCCGCAGAAAGAATTTGCTTCCGCGCTTCACGCCCGATGATCGCTTGAAAATCGCGGATCATCATAGGATAGGGATGTGCTCCCAGGACCGAGCCCAATACGTAATGTGTGGTCCGTACGTTGGTCGTCCAATCCCGCATGGCCTCGCTGATGGCATCCTTGAGCGTACGGCTGCCGGCATCGACACCGGTGACCGTCGCGCCCAACAGACGCATGCGAAAGACGTTCAGCGCCTGCCGCTGCATGTCTTCCGTGCCCATATAGATCTCACATTGGAGTCCGAACATGGCAGCCGCCGTGGCGGTTGCCACACCGTGCTGACCGGCTCCGGTTTCGGCGATGATTCGCCGTTTCTTCATCCGCAAAGCCAGCAGGACTTGGCCGATTGCATTGTTGATCTTGTGCGCGCCGGTATGGCAGAGGTCTTCCCGTTTCAAATAAATCTTGGCACCGCCCAATCTCTTGGTCAGCCGATCCGCACGATACAGACTCGTCGGCCGCCCGACATATTGCTTGAGGTAGTAAGCGAGATCCGTTTGAAAGCGGCGGTCTTTTTTTGTCTTGGCATACGCTTCTTCCAACTCCAAGAGCGCCGGCATAAGGGTTTCAGGCACATAGCGACCGCCATAAGAGCCGAACCGGCCATGGCGGTCTGGAAGCATCCGCATTTGATCAACTCCTCTTCAACAAATCCCCGCGAGTATAGCGATGGCGATCAGACGGACACAAGTCTGGCCGCTTCAATAAACGCCCTCAGCTTATGGTGATCCTTCTTGCCCGGGCTCTGTTCCACTCCGCTGCTGACATCAACTCCGTAGGGGCGCACGATATGGATCGCTTCCGCCACGTTCGCCGGATTCAAGCCACCCGCCAGAATAACTGGAGCAGATCTCGCCACTTCCTGAGCCAACGTCCAATCGACCGTTTGCCCCGTTCCGCCATACGATTGGTCTGAAAACGCATCGATGAGGAGCCCCCGCACATTGGCGCGCCCTTGGAATTCCGCCAAAGCAAGAAACGTCCCACGGTCCTTCAGCCGAAGGGCCTTAAGCGCCGGACGGCCGAGGTTCTGACAATACGCAGCTGATTCATCTCCATGGAGTTGGGCCAAGGCAAAACCACACTCATCCATGAGGGTTCGAACTTTCTCGGCTTCTTCATTGACGAACACACCAACCGGCAACACAAAAGGAGGAAGACCGGCTATGATGGATCTCGCCACTGCCGGCTCGACCCACCGTGGGCTCTTCCGGTACATGACGAACCCTATGGCATCCGCGCCCGCCTTTACCGCGACGTCCGCATCTTCTACATTTGTAATGCCGCAAATCTTGATCTTCATGCCGAAACGCTTGAGGCGGCTCCTTCACCACGTGCAGTCTGACCGAGCAACTCTCGGACTTTGTTCGCTGTGTGCTCGGCGCGAATGAGCGACTCTCCAATCAACATGGCGTGCACCCCTGCCTGGGTCAGCCTTGTCACGGCATCGCGATCATGAATTCCGCTTTCACTGATGATCAACTTGTCGGGGGGAATCCTTTTCGCCAACCGGAAAGTCACATTGAGATCGGTCGTGAACGTGTTCAGATCCCGATTGTTGATTCCGATCATCCTCGCGGTGGGAATCCACTCCAGGACCGTATCCAGCTCCCGCTCGTGATGGGTTTCGAACACACTATCCATCCCCAGCTCGGAGGCCAACGCATGGAAATCCATCAATTGTCGACGCTCCAATGCCGCCACAATCAGCAACACGGCATCGGCACCGTGGGCGCGCGCTTCGTAGAACTGCACGTCACCGACCATAAACTCTTTATTAAGGGCCGGAATCGGAAGTGCGCGCTTGATCTCTTCAAGATACCGTAGGTCTCCTTGGAAAAACTCCTTGTCGGTCAGGACGGAAACGGCCGATGCCCCATGCTCTTGGTAAGTACGCGCAAGCTCGAGATAATCGAACTGCTCCGCAAATTCCTCTCGCAAAAGTCCCAGGCTCGGCGACGCTTTCTTAATTTCGGCGATCAAGGCCGGACTGGCGGGAGGTCTTGTCGCTTCCAAGGTGACGGCAAACCCAAGAGTCGGCGGGGCATTCCGGATCGCTGCCTTGAGATCGGCCAGATAGGAACGGCTCTGTTTGTGCCGGAGTTCGGCTCGCTTATGCTCAAGGATGCGATTGAGAATCATGAGTCAATCATGCTTCCTGGTAAACGCAATGAGCCGATCCAGTTTCTCTTCGGCGGCTCCGGAATCGATCGTTTGTTGTGCGAGGCGAAACCCGTCTTGGAGTGTTTTCGCTTTTTGGCCTACGATCATTGCAGGCGCGGCGTTCAGACACACGATATCCCGTCTCGGGCCCTTCCGGCCTTGGAGGATCTCTTTCGTCATCCGTGCGTTTTCCTCCGGAGAACCGCCGGCGAATTCTTTTCGCGCCGTACGCCGGACCTCGAACTCCTCCGGCTCGATAAAATAGCTCGATACCACGCCGCTCTTACCTTCGGACACTTTCGTCCGGTTCGACAGGGTAATCTCATCCAGACCGTCCAGCCCGTGAATCACGAAACAATGTTGTGATCCGAGTTCCAAGAGCACACGCCCGAGGATATCCGTCCACTTCACATCATAGACTCCAAGCACTTGGTGCGTGGCGCCGGCAGGATTTGCCAGCGGGCCAAGCACGTTCAGAATGGTCCTGATTCCCATCTCATGTCGGACTCCGGCACATTGTTTCATTGCGCCGTGATAGAGCGGTGCGAACAAGAAGCCGATACCGACTTCGTCGATGCAATCGGCTACTCGTCTCGGCTCCAGGTCGATCTTCACACCCAGCGTGCTCAGCACATCCGCGCTGCCGGATCGGGAGGACACGGAACAATTCCCGTGTTTGGCCACGGTGATGCCGGCCCCTGCGACCACGAATGCCGCGGTCGTGGAGATATTGAACGTATCGGCACCATCCCCGCCCGTTCCGCAGGTATCGACAACGATCGACGACCCGACCCTGATTCGCATCGCTCGTGATCGCATGGCGTTGACCGAGCCGACGACTTCAGCCACTGTTTCACCCTTTTGCCTAAGTCCCATGAGATAAGCGGCCATCTGAGCCGAAGTGGCAGCCCCATCCATAATCTCCAGCATGACCGTCTCGGCCTCGCTCGCGGAAAGGTCGGTTCGATCGGCCAATTTGGCAAGCGCTTCTTTGATCATGGTCACACAGAGGAGGAGTTGGTTAGAGTTTCAAAAAATTCCGGAGTAAATCTTTTCCGACGGTGGTCAGAATCGATTCGGGATGGAATTGGACGCCTTCACTACAAAGCGTCTTGTGGCGGAGCCCCATGATCTCACCCTCGGCGGTCTCGGCGGAAATCTCACAACAATCAGGAAGATTGACCCGATTCACGATCAGAGAATGATAGCGCGTCGCTTCAAACGGATTGGGTAGCGATTGAAAAATGGTCTTGCCGTCGTGCTTGATCTGCGACGTCTTCCCATGCATGAGGCGTGGCGCGCGGACGACCTCTCCTCCGTAGGCGACGGCCATGGACTGATGGCCCAAACAGACGCCGAGAATGGGCAGTCTCCCTCCAAATCGACGAATCGCGTCGACTGAAATACCGGCTTCCCCCGGTGTGCACGGTCCTGGCGAAATCACGAGACGGCTCGGCTGCAACTCTTCTATCTGGTCGAGCGTAATCTTATCGTTTCGAAATACCCGTATGTCCTCACCTAATTCTCCGAAATACTGGACGAGGTTATACGTGAAAGAGTCGTAGTTATCGATGACCAATAGCATGGGTGTTATTTGTCGCTCGTGAAGCGTATCTCGTACGTGGCCTGCGTTTCACGAACCACCTTTTCTCATTCCAGCCCCTGTTCCGCCAGTTCGATCGCCTTCATCATGGCGCGGGATTTGTTGCATGTTTCTTCGTACTCATGTTCCGGATTCGAGTCGGCGACGATGCCGGCGCCGGCTTGGATGAAGGCACGGCGGCGTGTCACAACGACCGTACGGATATTGATGCACATGTCCATATTACCCGAAAACCCGACGTAGCCGACAGCACCGGCATAGGGCCCGCGTCTGGTCGGCTCAAGCTCCTCAATGATTTCCATGGCTCGGATTTTGGGAGCACCGGACACGGTCCCGGCGGGAAAGCATGCCTTCAGCACATCATACACCGTCTTGTTCGGACACAGCTTGCCCGTGACATTCGAAACCATATGCATGACGTGCGAGTACCGCTCGACATTCATCAACGACTCCACCTGAACGGAACCGCCTTCAGCCACACGGCCGATATCATTGCGCCCGAGATCCACCAACATAATATGCTCGGCCCGTTCCTTGGCATCGGCAAGAAGACGACGCTCCAATTCCGCATCCTCGTCCGTCGTCGCGCCGCGCCGTCTGGTTCCGGCAATCGGACGTACTGAAACAAGTCCATCTTCACACCGCACGAGAATTTCGGGAGACGAGCCCACAAGCTCAACCCCTCCAATCCGGAGATAATACATGTACGGCGAGGGATTCACGAGGCGCAGAGCCCGATAGAGTTGAAACGGATGGGCCTGTAGATTCGTTTCCCAGCGCTGCGACAGGACACACTGAAAGATATCTCCTGCTTTGATGTATTCCTGAGCGCGAGAAACGATCTTCTCAAAGTCCGCCTTGCTCATGTTGGCTGTGAAACGAATCGGTGATCGTCTACGCCTCGGCTTCACACGCCGAAGTGGTCGACGGATTCGGGCAATCATCGCTTCAATCCGGCCTGTCGCGTCACGATAGGCCGAACGAATCTCTCTTTCCGACGGGGACTTCACATGTGCATTGGCGACGACCTTGATCTTTTGCGACACGTTGTCAAAAATGAGCAGCGTCTCAGTCAATAAAAACGCAAAGTCCGGAATATCGAGGTGCTCCTTTCTTCGGAAGGGAAGATCCTCGAACGTTCGCACCATATCGTATCCGAGGTAACCGACGGCTCCTCCCACGAAACGAGGCAGATTCGGAACTGTGACGGGGCGATATGTCTCCAAAATTTCCCTCAGCCGGTCCAACGGCGCACCTCGGCTAGGGATCCGACGGCGGTCCGAACCTTTCTTCACACAAAGATCGCCGCGATCCTCATAGATGACGAGCGGGGATCCGCTTCCGAGAAAGGAATATCGGGCCCACTTTTCTCCACCTTGAATGCTCTCCAGCAGGTAGGCCGAGGGACCGTGATCGATCTTGGCGAAGGCCGAGACCGGCGTATCGTGGTCCGCCAAGATTTCACGGAACAACGGGATGAGATTGCCCTGCTTTGCGTACGAGCGAAATTCATCCAGAGTGAGTGAATAGGTCGCGGCCTGCATATCGTAGTTTACTCTGCTCCCACCAGAAGCTTCTGTCCGATCTCGACGATGTCATCCGGCAGTTTATTCAGTTTCTTCAATCTATCGACCTCAATTCCGTACCGCCTGCCGATGCTGAAGAGGGTCTCTCCAGGCTTCACAATGTGCACCGTTCCCTCCGGTACCTTCGAAGCAGAAGGCGGCTCCGTCACAGCCGCCATACCCTTGTCTGAATGATTGCCTCCGCTGCGACCGCCGGCAGCAGCTTTCGGCGGTTCAGCTTTTTTCGGTTTGACGGAAGGAGAATGGCCCTTCCGCTGCATATCCTCCAAGGCCTTTCGTTCCAGCACCGTCGCTTCCCTGATCGCTTCCGTCTCTTCTTGGAGTCGCCCCATCTGCTCTCGTGCCACTTGCACTTGTGCAGACAATTCACGATTCCTCGCCTCAAATTCAGCCAGTTCAGCCTTGGTATGCCTGATTTCGCTGTCCAGCTCAGCCGTTCGTTTTTCCTCCTGAGCCAGCAGGCGCTGAAAATTCAGGCTTCGCGCTTTTTCCGCATTGTATTTTTCCTCTAACACGACACACCCGCTTACCAGCAAACCGCTACAGAGCAGTATTCCTAAGAAAATGGTCCTCCGCGCGCTCTCACAGACCTGCTGCTCTCCCTTCTGCATACATCCTCCTTTACCGGGGCTTTCTGATGACTTCAGAACTGCGAAGAGACGCTTAGAATAGTGGCCACTGATGCGAAAGTCAAAGCAGAGCCAGGCTGTCCGGTTTGACCGTTTCGCGGCCCTATGCTACGGTCAGCACGGTTCGGATCTCTCTCCCTTTTCATGTCGAACGTCATCTGCCATGGCACCCTAGAGATAATCGTCGAAGCTTCACCTCGTTGAGAGCAACGATGCGACAGAATTCCGTCTATGGCGACTCTCCGTTCTCTTCGAAAGTCACTCGCTCGGAGCAAGAGCGGCTCGCTCAACTCAAGAGTCAAATCAGGCGTCACGACTACCTCTATTATGTCAAGGATCACCCCGAGATTTCCGACGGGGAATATGATCGATTGTTCCGAGAATTGGTAGAACTCGAACGGGCGTATCCTGAGCTGGTCACATCCGATTCTCCGACCCAGCGCGTCGGCGCCCCCCCTCTTGGTGAACTGGGTAAGGTACAGCACGAACGGCCCATGTTGAGCCTTGATTCGTTGGTGAATTCCGAGGAGGTCCTGGCCTTCGACCAGCGGATGAAACGGGAG